>CALCWU010000055.1 GCA_937905855.1 uncultured Mollicutes bacterium | reverse complement strand
ATAAATATTCTTTTCTGCATCCATTTGTTCTAATAAGAAATCATCAACACTAGCAAACTCTAATTCACCTGCAGTATAATTAATTTCTGTACTAGAAATAATAACACCATATTTAGCATCACTTCTATATGAAGCTTCACTAATAATTCCACCAAATCTAATAGCTACATCATAAATACTATCAGTTTCATCTGTAACATATTCTACCTTAAGGCTTGTTTTAGTTTCATTCTTAACAAATTCACTAATTGCCTTTGCAGTAACAAGTTCGACAGTTGATCCTGAATTAAATTCAGGCGTCTTATTATTGAAATTAATAATTTGACCTACAACCTTAACAACATCACCTGAATATGTTAAACAAGCATCAAGAACTCCATAAACAGTAATTGTACTATCACTAACTAAATCTTTAACAATGAATGTTGTCTTACCACTTTTAGCAGTTGAAGATACAACCTGAGCATTCATACTAAAACTATATATTGTATTAACGGCACCAGTAAGGCCAGCAATTTCAACTGCTTGATCAACTGTAATATTTTCAGGTACCTCATAAACGGCAGTAAATGAAGTTGTTTCAGTAGCACTATATTCAGCACCAGGTAAATATGTTGTATCTCCACTCTTCCATCCAACTAAATTTGTATATTTATAAACAGTTGAAGATAAATCTTCAGCAACTGGTAATGTACCTGTGATTGTCTCACCATTTGCTTTAGTGATTTTCTCACCCTTACCTTCAGCAAAAGTACCACCATTTGCATTAAAAACAACACTAAAATCATCAGAAGGTGCTGTATCTTCCTTATATAAGCTAACAAGAGTCATTGTTGCAGTTACGCTACTTGTGTAAACTAAAAATCTTGGGTTATTTGCATTATATAGCATTTTACCGTCTTTAACACTCTTTGATGCAACTGTAACTGCAGAATTATTAACTGTAATATCAAAATATGCGCTTGCATCAACTGCGGCATTTTCTAAATTAGTCTTAGCAGCTTTACATGCAATGTACTTATCTGTAGCAGTATTTTTAATTGTCTTGCCGTTATCAGTAGTTTCAATATTTAAAACAACAGCTGATGAAAGTTCAACACTTGAATGAAACTTACCAGATAAAGCACCCATAAATTTGCTACCATCAGCATTAGCCATCAAATAATTTCCATCTGTGACATCCTCTGTTGCTGTTACAAGTTTATAATTAGTTCCATCTTTTGTAACAGTGTCAGGTGCTGCAGCCTTTACTGCAAGACTACTTGTAGTAACAATAAAACATAAGAATAATAGAAATGCTATGAATTTCTTTTTCATTTTTTTAATTTCTCCTCATTTTTTCTTGTCTTCAAAGCTTAAATCCAAGGAAGCCATCCACTATTTGATGGTGTAGAGCTAGCAGCTATAATATCTTCAATTTCAATATTAATTTCTTTAATTTCCGGTTTGCTATACTCTCTTCTCATAAATCCTCACTTAGAAAACTATTATTCCATTATCAATTATAATGCAAGTTAACATATATTTCAATAATTGTCACAAAATTTCACACATTTTTTACATTTTATCATTTTTTTATGCCGATTTTTTCAAAATTGTTTGCCATTTTCTTTCTTTCGACATTTTTCGTACTTAATACCTTAATAAATTTTTTAGGTCCCGTGATAATTAATCTAAAAAAGCGATGAATAAGTAAAATAGGATATAATAAAATTGATTTAGATAATCTTGGATACAATTTTTGTCTTTCTTCCTTTTTTGGTAAAAATAAAAGATTAATGAAATACTTAAATTTAGATTCTTTAGAAATGGCAAAGCTCTTAACATCATCACTTTGTTTACCATGAATTCCATCATTAAGCATATAATTTATTAACAACTGTCCATTTGCCTTAATATTTAAAAAATCTTCATTTGTAATTATTCTTATCGCATCACATATGTTTATAAACAAATCATATAAACCTAATTTTTTTAGTTCATTTGTTATATATACTAAATCAAGTGGCCATTTTTTTAACATATAATAAAAATCAAGTAAATACCTTATTCCTTCTCCTTGATTAACTAAATGCTTATCTAAATGACATAATGCAAATAAAAAGTGTCTATTTTCATTAAGCTTATATAAATTATTAGTTAATTTTGTAGTATCATCAAAAGTATCCTTGAAATAATTATAGAATGTAAAGCTTGGATCAAAAAGTTCTCGATGAAGCTCAACCAGCATATTATTCTTTAAATATTCACTATGATGAAATGCTTCCTCCTGATATATAAAATCATTAGAACTTAAAATTTGCTTTACCCTTTTATAATCATCCTTTCTTACTACTATATCAATATCACCTCTGCTTCTTAAGGCAGAATCAGGATAAAGACTTGATATTACACTCCCCTTTAAAAAATAATGGTCAATATTATTTTCATTAAATATTCTTGTTAATTCATTTTGAATATAAAAGAATTTTTCTTGAATTAAAGTAGCACCTAAATAAATTCTTTTAAATGCTTGATTATTAGGATAAACAAAATACAAAAAGCTAGCAAGTGATTGCTTGTTCATTTCCTTAATTATGTTCTTTTCATTACCACTAAATTCCCTTTGCTCATTGTTAAAATATGATTTTAAAATATCTATAACCATTATTTTCACCTCTTATATTATTATACACAACAACAGCCAAAAAAGGAAATTTATTTATTTAATCAAATTAATAAATATGATATAATGAACTAAAGAAGGTGATTATAGTGACAAAAACATTAGTAGAAGTTAAAAGCCTAACAAAAAAATATGATAAGGAACATGGTATTTTTGACGTATCATTTTCTTTAAATAGTGGAGAGGCTGTAGCTTTTATAGGACCTTCTGGTAGTGGAAAAACTACTACTTTAAAATGCTTAGTCAACATTTTAAAGCCTGATGATGGTAGTGTTAAGCTCTTTGGTCGTGATTTCAAAAAATATTATAATGATATTATGCAATTTACATCATATCTTCCAAGTGAAGATTTTAAATATGATAATATGAATGTCATTGACTTTTTATTATATGCAAATAGTTTTTATGAAACAAATTATGAAACGGAAATTAATAGATTATTAGAGCTTTTCAAGTTTAATCCAAAACAAAAAATTAAAACATTATCATTAGGAGAAAAAAAGAAATTATTAATAATTCTTGCCTTCTTCCATGATTCTAAAATATATATTTTAGATGAACCATGTGAATCACTTGATCCTTTAATGCAGGACATTTTCTTTAATCTTGTAAAAGAAAAGAAAGCAGAGGGAGCAACTATTTTTTTCACTTCACATCAATTAAATAATTTATCTATTATTTGTGATCGTGTTATCTTCATTAATAAAGGAAAGATTACTCATAATATGAAAATAAGTGACTTGAAGCAGTTTTACAAAAAAATAACCTTTAAAGCAAATAAAGACTTTCAAGATAAGCTTAAAAATCTTGACGGCGTAAAAAATTTAGAAATAATTGAAGATAGAGCTAATTTTTTATATGCCGGTGATATTAATATTTTATTAAAAAGGCTTGCAAGCTTCGATTTGGAGGATTTAATAATTGAAAATCCTTCAGTAGATGAGCTATTCCTTCATTATTACAATGAATAAAAAGCTTATTTTACAAGACTTAAGGGCTTTAGTAATTCCTCTATCTTATTGGTCCTTAATTCTATCATTTTCATTTATATTAATGATGCTGATATATCCATCATACATTAAATATGAGAATACCCTAAAAATTATTTTTGAAAGCTATCCCAAGATTACCCTTGAGGCTTTAGGAATCAACCTTGATACCTGCTTCACGCCAATAGGCTACTATTGCCTAATATTTAAATACATCAGTATATTATTTGCAATAATGGCTTCAAGCCTTGGTATTAAAATAATTAAGCAAAGTGATCAAGATCAAATACTATATACAATGCCTCTAAAGCGTAGTACGATAATAACCTCAAAAATCACCGCCTTAGCAATTATTATTTTTATAATAAATCTAATTTATGAGCTTATTTCTATTGTTGTTATGATGATTTTAACTAAGGCTGATATTTTAATATTAACTAAAATTAATTTAGGACTATTATTAATGCAGGTCAATTTTGCTTGTATAACAATGATGATTGCTTCCTTCATTAAAAACAAAAGAATCTTAAATTTAACAAGCTATTTATGTGTTTTGTTCTTCTATATTCTTGATCAAATTCAAAATATTACCAAGCTTAAATTTTTAAGATATATTAATCCCTTCTCATTATTTAAGCCAAGTGATATCTTAAATAATAATCATTATACGAGAGGATTCTTTATTGCCTCAATATTCATTATTTTTTATACCATAAATTTTTGTTATATTCATAACAACGAATTAGAAATGTGAGGTAGCTATGATTTATCTTACTGAATTTAAAAAACATCTAAAATCAACAATTATTTTAAGCTTAGTTTTAGCGATTATCTTAGTTTTCTTTATTTTCAATACCAAAAATAATGTTCCAGCCTTAGATGAAGCATTTAAAAGCCTACCTAAAGCAATTCAATTTATTTTAGGATATAGTGCCTTTGATGAAACAACATTAATAGGTAACTTTTTAAATGTCTATTCCTATGCCTTACTAGGAATAATTATCTATATGCTAGTCCTTGCAACAACTATTAGCTATAAAGGAAACAAATTAAGTATTTTAGATATTTCTCCTGTTTCAAGCTATAAAGCCTTGACTTATAAATTTCTAGCTATAATAACTAACTGTCTAATTGTTCTTATCTCTACATTATTCATTTCTAGTATTTTTTTATTAATAGCAGGTGAAAAAAATATCTATTATTTATTCTATATTTTGTATAATGCTATACCTATGATTATTCTTGTAGGATCAATTGGCATTTTAATTGGAAGAATACCTCTAAATTATAATTATTTATTGGTAATTATAATTGTTCTATCACTAGGTATATATCTTATTTATTATGTAACCCTTGATAAGACTAATCTAATTTATAATTTTTTCATTCTTCGTGGCACAATAAATTTAGATATTGTTAACCATAAGCTAAATAGCCTAAATGCCTTGTTTTCAATATTAATGGCCATTATTCTATTTACAACAAATTTATTGTTCACCAAAAAAAGTAATTAAAATTCCCAACAATTAAAATGCTGGGAATTCTTTTTTATTATTATTTAATTAAAGCTTCCAAAATATTTTTAGGAACTTCTTGGTAATCATAAAATTCACGATTAAAATAACCATTGCCTTGAGTTATTGATTTCAAGTCATTAGCGTATTCTAATATTTCGGCTTCTGGAGCTAGAGCTATTATTTTTTGCTCACCACTTTTATTGATAACTACATCTAAAATCTTGGCACGCTTTTGATTTAAATTAGATAAGATATTTCCAATATCACTAGGCTTAGCCGTAACGGTTATTTTATAAATTGGCTCTAAAATAGTTGGCTCACATTTCATATAGGCATCCTTGAAGGCTAGGATTGCTGCCATCTTAAAGGCAAGCTCATTTGAATCAACACTGTGATATTTACCATCAATTAGATTTGCCTTTACTCCAACTACAGGGAATTCCTTTAATTCACCCTTCTCACAAGCCTCATAGAAGCCCTTTTCAACAGCTGGAAAATAATTTTTTGGTACAGCACCACCAAAAATACTTTCTACAAATTCATTTTTGTCATTTGGTGAAAATTCCATTTCAACAACTCCATAGAATCCTGAACCACCACTTTGTTTAATGTATCTACCAATACCCTTAGCGGATTTCTTAATTGTTTCCTTATATACAATTTTAACATCCTCTAGTTCAATATTTAGCTTATAATTGTTTTTCATAATCTCAACTAAATACATAAGCTCACCATAGCTTGTAGTACCAAGAAGTAATTGCTTAGTTTCAACATTACGTTTAATCACAATATTAGGATTTTCAAGCTTTAGCTTATTTAATACATTACTAAGCTTATCTGAATCATTTTTTGTCTTTGGTAGTAAAGCTTTAAAATAAACGGCACTTGGATATTCTATTGGCTTAAACATAATTATTCTTTTTGGACTACATAGGCTCATATTAGTTTCAAGTCCTTCAAGCTTATTTATGGCTCCAATGTCACCAGCACCAATTGAATTTGTACTAATTTGCTTTCCACCATACAAATAAACTAAATTTGAAATGCTAACACTTTTTTTAAGAGCAGGAATATAAACATCATCACCAACATTAAGCTTACCACTATTAACCTTTATAAGTGATGTTGTACCAAAATAAGGATCAACATATGTCTTAAAAACAAAGGCTGAAAATTCATCGTCAAGGCTTGTTTTACAAATAACCTCATTACCATTATCATCTAGTCCAACAATTGGTTTTAGATCAGATGGATTAGGTAAATAGTTAATAAGCATATCTAGCATTGTATGAATACCGATATTCTTTAAGGCACTTCCTACTAAGACAGGTATCAATTCACCATTTAAAACACCATTTCTTAAGCCTTTATTTATTTCCTCATTGGTTAGTTCTTCACCATTAAAAAATTTATCAAGTAATTCCTCACTACTTCCTGCAACACTTTCAACCATTGTATTATGAAGCTCAAATACCTTCATTTTTTTATCTTCATATATTGGAGCATCCTCACAGGTTTTACCATTGTATTTACGTGCTTTAAGAGTTACAACATTAACAAAGCCATCAAAGCCGTCATTATGACCCATAGGATAACAAAAAGGAATCGCATTTTTACCAAGCTTCTCTCTAATATCACCTAATAAAAATTCAAAATTAACATTTTCCTTATCCATTTTATTAATATAAATGATTGTCGGAATATTTCTTTTCCTTAAAAAACGCCAGTGCTTCAATGTTTCAATTTCAATACCATTTACTGCATCAATTACTAAGATTGCACCCTTAAC
>CALCWU010000054.1 GCA_937905855.1 uncultured Mollicutes bacterium | reverse complement strand
CATATTCAAAGATTTTTTCATCTATCTTTCTTTTATTATTTTTATTAATTAATAATTCGTCTGCTATTTCAATATTATAAGCTCCCAATTGTTTTTTATATAGCTCTGTATAATCAAGAGCAATATCATTTTCCTCATTTATTACCTCATCATATATTTCATCATTATAAGTTATCTCATTATTCATAAATCCTACATTATTATTTTTCTTAATCTCACTTACAATAAAAATAGCATTTGAGCCTTTAATAATATTTCCTTTAGCATCATATATTTCTCCTGTTTCCATTAGCTGCCTAATGATACCTTGAGCTCTTTTAGAGCCCTTTTCATAATTATCAATACAAATAATAGGAATTTGATATTTTGCTAAATGCTTTGTTAGAATTCCATCATCGTCATAACCAACATATCCAGGAGGCGCTCCAATTAAAGATGTCATCGAAATCGTATCACTAAATTCTCTAAAATCTAGCTTTAAAACCATTTCATCTGATGCTTTAAATAAATTAATACAATCAGCTATTAAAATATTTCTTTTTTCTTTAGAGCCATTATATTTAATTTTTAAAAGCGTATTAGAACACATTAAATTGTTACTTGCCAAAAAAACATATTTTTCTAAACACTTATAATGAGGATTGTAAGCTTTAACCTCATTACAGCCGATAAATCTATCAATTGTTTTATCTATTGTATTTTTATTAACGTCTTCCTTATTTATTTTTGCATAGGTTAATGTATCATCTAAAATATCAATACATTTGTCAGGACGATTTCTCGAAGGAATTCTTCTATTACTTTCGCATATTAAATAATCTAAATATTCATCACTTATTTTTACATTATGAAAATTAGAATAATTATCCTTAATGCCAAAAACAATTGTCTTAGTTTCCTCAAGTGATGGCTCTAAAACATAAATCGGCTGAAATCTTCTACAAAGTGCTTTATCCTTAGACATAGATTTATGATATTCCTCCAAGGTTGTCGCACCTATTATTTTAATATCACTTCTTGCTAAATAAGGCTTTAGCATATTAGCAATATCTAAATTACCATCAGTTGTTCCTGCACCCATAATAGTATGAATTTCATCAATAAATAAAATTACATTTTTTTTAGTTAAAATTGTTTTAGAAAATTCATCAAAGCGTTGTTCAAAATCACCACGATATTTTGTACCAGCAAGCATTGAAGTTAAATTAAGTGAAATCACCTCCATAGGTGAATTTCTTTTAGCTAATAAATTAGCATAGCCTTCAACTAAGGCTGTTTTACCTACACCCGCATTACCAATTAGCAAAGGATTACTTTTTGTTTTCCTATTCAAAATTAAATCCATTCTAAACAATAACTCACTTCTACCTATAAATGGCATAAGTTCGCATTTTTTTGCCATATTTGATATATTTTTTACATATGCTAATTCTTCACTCTTATTGAATTCATATATTTCCTTAACATCTAAAATAAGACTTTCAATATCTAATCCTAAATCAACTAAAATAGAACAAGCAATTGAACTTGGATTCATCAAAATTGCCATAAATAAATGTTCATCATCAATAGCCTTATTTCCAGCTAAAAGCTTAGCTTGATGAATAATCGTATCCATTGTTTTATTATATTCATTTTTATTTTTTCTAATAATATATAAATTACTAGAGGCCTCTATTACCTCTTCTTTTTTTACATCATATTCTTCTAAAATAAAATGACATAAGCTATCCTCTACATCATACATAGCTTGAATTAAAAATTCACTACCACAAGAATATATTCCTGCATCATTGCTTAACTTTTTTGCGTTATTTAATATTTCTTCGGCTTTTTTACTAAATTCATTTTGCATACTCCGACCTCCATACAATGATATTATATGTAGGTATGGCCTCGAACATACAAATTAAAAATCACTTAAATATTCTATATTTTTCTTGTTTTTTTAAATATTTGTCTTATAATTGAAGAAAACGGAGGAATTTAAAATGAAAGATTATATTTTAAGGAAATTTCTAAAATATGTAAAAATAGATACTATGTCAAGTGATGAAGCAAATACTACTCCATCTACAAATAAACAATTTGATTTAGCTAATGTCCTAATTGAGGATTTAAAGGAATTAGGCCTTACTGATATTAAGCTTAATGAATCTGCCATTTTAACAGCTACATTAAAATCTAACTGTGATTCTAATTTAAAAATTGGTTTTCTAGCTCATATGGATACAATACCTGGCTTTAGTGGTACAAATGTTAAGCCAAATGTTATTGAAAAATATGATGGCCGTGATATCAAGCTTAACATTATAACTATCTCAAATAAAGAATTTACTTTTTTACAAGATTTAAAAGGCCAAACAATTATAACAACTGATGGCACAACCGTCCTTGGAGCTGATGACAAGGCAGGTATTGCTGATATTATGGGAATGCTTTATTATTTTCATACCCATAAAGATGTCAAGCATACTGAAATCAAGGTTGCCTTTACGCCAGATGAGGAAATAGGTAGTGGTATTCATAAATTTAATGTTAAGGATTTTGATTGTGATTTTGCTTATACAGTAGATGGTGGTAGACCATATGAAATTAATTATGAAAATTTTAATGCCGCAAGCGCAATAGTAACATTTAATGGTGTAGATATTCATCCTGGTAGTGCCAAAGGACATATGATTAATGCTGCAAGAGTAGCTATTGAATTTGATTCACTTCTTCCATGCAATCAAAGACCAGAATATACCGATGGTTATGATGGCTTTAATCACTTAGAGGAAATGAAGGGAACTGTATCTAATGCTACTCTATATTATATTATAAGAAATCATGATATGAATAAGTTCAATGAGCAAAAAAAGCAATTTCAAGCAGCAATTTCGTTCATTAATAATAAATACAATAATAATGTTGCTAGTCTAGAAATTCATGATTCATATTATAATATGAAGGACTTAATCATTAAAGACGATCGCTGTATTAAAAGAGCAGTTAAAGCTATAAAGGATATGGGACTTGAGCCACAATTTACACCTATAAGAGGTGGAACTGATGGTGCACAGCTAACCTATATGGGACTTAATACGCCAAATTTAGGTACTGGTGGTTATAACTGCCATGGACCATATGAGTTATGCTCACTTGATGAAATGCAAGCTGTAAGTAATATTTTAATTAAGATTGCTAAGGAAGAATAAATTATGGAAAAAGCAATACTTGTTGCTGTTAAAATCAAAGGAACAGCCACTGATTTAAAATATAGCTTAAATGAATTAAATAATTTAGCAACAGGCTTAAGCTATCAGGTTGTTAATGTATTAACCCAAGCCTTAGACAAGCCCACTCCAAACTTCTATATTGGTGCTGGCAAGGTTGAAGAATTAAAAATAATGTTAAATCAAACAGAGGCAACCACAATTATTTTTGATGATGAGTTATCCCCATCACAAATTCGTAACCTAGAAAATGCCTTAAATGTCACAATAATGGACAGAACCTTTCTAATTTTACGTATCTTTGAACAAAGGGCAAGCACTACCGAAGCAAAGCTAGAAATTAAGCTAGCAATGAACAAATATCTTCTTCCAAGAGAAATATCTAAATGGGGTGAGGATTCAAGAGAAGGTGGCACCAGCGGCTCGTTAAGCAATCGTGGCTCAGGTGAAACAAAAAGAGAGCTTAACAAACGAATGCTTGCAAATGAAATAGTGCAAATCGAAAAGGAATTAGCTAAAATTCATCAAATGAAGGATAGACAAATTCAAAAAAGGAAAAGAAACCAAGTACCAATTGTTGCTCTAGTCGGCTACACAAATGCTGGAAAAAGCACGACAATGAATACTCTTATTAATTATTTAACAAATAAAATATCTATAATAGATATTGATATTGACAGTG
>CALCWU010000053.1 GCA_937905855.1 uncultured Mollicutes bacterium | reverse complement strand
GTAACATATGAACTTGAAGGTGCCAGCTATAAAAATAGTAGTAAGCCTATTGTTCAATATTATGGTCGTATAGGAGAAGAGTCACTTGTTTACGAGCCATCGACTTTACCTGGAAATGGTAATAATTTAATAACATATCCTGGTTATGATCTTGTCGGTTGGTTTTTAGAAAAAAATGTAACTGGCAGTGGTGATGATGAAACAGTAACTTATTCAAATCCTTGGAATTTTTCAACAGATACTGTTAAGGATAAAAATATAACCTTATATGCTTATTGGAAAAAAGTTGAAAAGTGCTTTTATAATGTTTGTTATCTTGATGATGATGGAAATAAACAAATTTTAGGTTCATATTCAACAAGTGAAGGTGCAAAGTTCTTGGATGCTCTAAATTATGCTAAAAAGCGTACGGGATATACACCTATCCAAGAAATTGTTGATAAAAAATTATCGGTTATTTATTATGATAAGGACGGAAATGTTTGGAATAATGATTTTGTTCATCCAGGCAAGGACGCAAGTGATGATGGAAATGTTGATGTTTACGTTAAATATTTAAAAGGTTCATTTCTAACTATAATGAGTTAAAACTAAATAAGGCTAAGAATATTTATTTACTTAACGATATTGACTGTGGTGGTGAAGCATTCTCATTTGGTAATTATGCTTCAAAAACATTACTTGGAAATGGACATACAATATCTAATTTTAGGGTTCAATATACTGCTAATACCCTTGTAGCTGATTACATTGATGGAACTCAAAATACTCTTTATATAGGTATTTTGAGTGAATTGAAGAATTCTACTATTAAGGATGTTACATTCGATAATGTTATATTTGATGTCAATACTGGTCTTTCAAAGACTAAACGTATTGTTGTTACTCCATTTGTAAATGTGGTAACATCTACAATTGACAATGTTACAGTTAATGCAAGCTATCAGGTTAGCAAATTGCCTAGTAGCTTTTCTAAGGATGATCTTATTTTTGTTACTGATAGGGCATCTTATTTATCAGATGACGCTTCAAGCGTTAATGCAAAAGTAACAATTAATGTTAAAGGAGAATAAAAAATGGCAAATTTTAGAAAAAGATTTTCAATGATTTCTTTGGCTGCACTTGCTGCCCTTGGTATGACATCATGTGGTAAAAATGATAAACCAGATGAATCAATTCCTAGCGGAAGTGTAATTATACCAAGCAGTAATGGTGGTACTCAAACATCAACAAGCTCAAATAAGCCAAGTGGCAAAGCATATGATAATGAAAACGAGTATTTTCATCACAAGCAGTTGATAAAGTATTTAACCCATTCTTCTCAACTACTGGACCAGATGGTGAAGTTGTTGGTATGACTCAAATTGGAATGCTTGGAAATGATAAGGAAGGAAAATATACATATGGCGATAAGGAGCCTGTAGTTGTAAAGGATGTTGAAATTAAATCACAAGGTGAAAACGAAGATCAAACAACTACTTATTATTTCGTATTAAAGAATAATATTCGTTTCTCAAATGGCTCATTCCTTACTATTAAGGATGTATTATTCAATTTATATGTTTATCTAGATCCAGCATATACTGGTTCAAGTACTATTTATTCAACTGATATCGTTGGTCTTGGTGAATATCGTACTCAAGAGACAGATGAAAAGGAACAAGAATCATTTAATCAAAAATTCCAGATTGAAGCTGTAACAAGAATTCAAACTCTTGCTGATACTGCAGATGATATTTTTGATACTCATAAGACTGAAAATATTACTTCAGAGCGTTTTAGAGAAATTTTAGTTGAGGAATATAAACCACTTGGTGGCGTATATGCTCATATCGATTCAGATTATGATAAAGCTTTAGAGTTATTCCGTGAGGAGCTTGAAAGTGATTATACAAATGCTATGGATTCTTATGAATCTACTACATTTACTGATGAAAATAAGAATGTTCATAAAAATTTGTTTACAACTGATGTTGAACAATTCTTATATAATGAGGGATATATTACTTGGAATAAGAAGGATGCAACTCTTACTTGTTCATTTAGAGATTTCTCAGAAGTTAAAAATATGACTAAGGAAGAAGCAATTAATATTGTTTATGAAGATAAGGTTCCAGCCGATATTTCAGAAATTGTAAGCTACTGGGGTACTGCAACTAAATTAAATGATTATATTGCTAATGAATTAATGGAAGAATATTATGCAGATGGCGATAAGAGAATTTATAAGAATATCTCTGGTATTAAATTTGCAAATATGGATAGTTCTGTTACTGTAAATGGCGTTGAATATAAGAAGCCTGAATATCAAGCAAATGGTGATATTAAGTCTGATTATAATGAAGTTTTATCTATCACTATTAAGAAGGTAGACCCAAAAGCAATTTGGAACTTTGCCTTCACTGTAGCTCCTATGTATTATTATTCAGATAGTGAACATATTAAAGCGTTTGATTATGTTGAAAATTTTGGTGTTGAATATTCATCTCAAAAATTTATGAATAATGTTGTTAACTCAGCAGATAAGGTGGGCCTTCCAGTTGGAGCAGGTGCTTATGCTGCATCTAAATCATCTGGTGGTATCACTGATATTAAGGCATCTGAATTCTATGACAAGGGTGTTGTTTATTATGAAAGAAATCCTTATTATTTAATGGGCACTCCAATTATTAAAAAGGTTCGTTATCAGGTTGTTGCTGCTAACCAAATGTTAACTACATTATATTCTGGTGAAATTGACTTTGTTCAACCAAACGCAAAGCCTGAAACTATTACTGAATTAGAGGGTAAATTAAGTGAAGGTATTCAAAATAAGTCAATTAGAACTGCTGGTTATGGATATATTGGTATTAATGCAAGTAAGGTTCCAAGTGTTAAGGTAAGACAAGCTATTATGCATGCAATTAACACTCAAGAATGCGTTGAATATTATAAGAATACTGCTCAAGCTATTTATCGTCCTATGTCTTTATCAAGCTGGGCTTATCCAAAAGAGGCAACTCCATATTATCCATATATTGGTGGTGCTATTCCAGAGGATTTAAGTGTTGTAAATCCAGATTATGCTGAATTCGTAAATAACAAGGGCTATAGTGCTGGACAAGTTATGAGCGAAGCTGATCAAAAGGAATTTATTACATCTTTAGTTGAGGGCGCTGGCTACACATTAAATGGTAGTGGTGTTTATCAAAATGGCTCAAATGTATGTAAATATGTATTTACTATTGCTGGTGAAGAAACAGACCACCCAGCATGGAATGCAATGTGGCATGCACAAGAAGTATTAAATAAATATGGCTTCCAAATTACTTGCCAAACTGATGCTAATGCTTTAAAGAAACTATCAACTGGTGATTTAACTGTTTGGGCTGCTGCTTGGGGTTCAACAATTGACCCTGATATGTATCAAGTTTACCATAAGGATTCAAAAGCCACTTCAGTTTTAAACTGGGGATATAAGCAAATCTTAATGAATGCTGGTGGTAAATATGATTATGAAAATGCACTAGTAACTGAATTATCTGATTATATTGATCAAGGAAGACAAACAAATGATCAAGAAGCTCGTAAAGTTATTTATGCTCATGCACTTGACTTAGTTATGCAACTTGCTGTTGAACTTCCTACATACCAAAGAGATGACTTATTTGCTTATAATGGCAATAAGATTGATGTTACAACATTAACTCCTGATGAGGAATTATCACCATATAAAGGATTAACTAGTAACCTACATTTAGTTTCATTAGTTACTAATAAAGAACGTTAAAAGCATAACTCATTATTTTATTATGCTTTTGATTAAGGAGGATTTGTATGTTTAAATACATAGTTAAAAGATTATTGATATCCGTAGTAGTTTTATTTGGTGTATCATTAATCATATATTCACTAGTAAGAATGATGCCAAGCTCATACGTAGATGTTAAATATGCCCAGGCTTTACAAAATGGTACTATTACTCAAGCTGATATTGATGCATTTAAGGCTTTATATGGAATTGGCGATAATTCATTCAAGGGAATTGTTAGTGGCTATGGTAAATGGTTATTAAATTTATGTAAGGGCGATTTAGGTACATCATTTGTTTATCAACAACCTGTATCTAAAGTAATTAAAGATAATATGTGGATTTCATTTGCTATTGCTATTATTGCAACAATTCTTCAATTTTTAATTGCAATTCCTCTTGGAATTTCAAGTGCTACCCATCAGTATTCTGTAAGAGATTATTTAGTTACAATTTTTACAATGATTGGTATTGCCCTTCCAACATATTTCTTTGCAGCTGTATGTATTAAGGTGTTTTCTGGTGATTTAGGTTGGTTACCATCTAATGGCTTAATTTATGCTACAAAGGATTATGCTAATACATTTGCTGGCCATATGGAAAAATTTGGCGATATTTGTCAACATTTGGTTTTACCAATCTTTGTATCTGTAATATTATCTATTGGTGGATTAATGCGTTATACAAGAACAAATACACTTGAGGTTTTAAATGCAGATTATATTCGTACTGCAAGAGCTAAAGGTTTACCTGAAAAGGATGTTATTTATAAGCATGCCTTCCGTAATACAATGATTCCTCTAGCAACACTTCTTGCGGGAATTCTACCTTCATTATTTGGTGGAATGATGATTACCGAGGAAGTATTTGGAATTGATGGAATAGGAAGACTTGCTTATCAAGCTCTTAAGCAGGCTGATATTCCATTTGTAATGGGATATAATATGTTCCTAGCAGTTTTAACAATTATTGGAACCTTATTCTCTGATATAATGTATTCTATTGTTGACCCTCGTGTCAAATTAGGAAAGTAGTAGGTGCGAGAGATGACAATAAAAGAATCATTTAATAATTTGAAAAAAATGTTCAATAAGAAAAAAGAAGTTAAAGAAATAAAGGAAGAGCCTAAAAAGACTGAACCTGAAAAAGAAGAAAATGATGAATTTAGCAATCGCTATAAAGAAATCAGTCCGATGCGCTTAATTATGCGTCGATTCTTTAGATCAAAGCTATCTATTGTTGGTATCGTGATGATTGTATTCTTGTTTTTATTTTCATTCCTAGGACCATTAGTTTATAGAACTTGGGGTGAAACAGGCGTTGATAGAAATCCAAAGATTGAGTATATTGAAAAGACGTATCAGGTTACTGATGAAAATGGAAAGACTATCGATATTACCGAGGTTATTGAATTTATAAGCAATATTAATGATAAGGCTGATCCTTCAATTAATCATCTACTTGGAACAGATGATAAAGGAATGGATGTCTTTACAAGACTAATGTATGGAGGAAGAATTTCTCTAACAATTGGCTTTATTGTTGTTATTTTGGAAACCTTAATTGGCGTTATACTTGGAGGAATATCCGGATTCTTTGGAGGCTGGGTTGATAATCTAATAATGCGTATTGTTGATATCTTTAACTGTATACCAACATTGCCTATTTTATTAATTGCATCAGCTGTACTAGATTCATGGAATTTATCTGCTGATAAACGTATTTATTTCTTAATGATAATAATTACATTGTTTAGTTGGAGTGGAGTCGCTAGACTTGTAAGAGGTCAAATTCTATATTTGAAGGAGCAGGAATATATTACTGCAACTGAGGTTATGGGATTATCTACTCCAAGAAAAATATTTAAGCATTTAATTCCTAATGTTATGCCTCAATTAATTGTATCAATGACACTTGGACTTGGTAGTGTTATTCTTTATGAGTCAACATTATCATATTTAGGACTTGGTGTTCAGTTACCTAAGGCTGCTTGGGGTACAATGATTGCTACAGCAAACGTTAGAGAAGTTTTACTATACCATGTAAATATGTGGCTTCCTGCAGGTATTTTAATTGTTATCGCTGTTTTAGGCTTTAACTTTATTGGTGATGGCTTACGTGATGCAATGGATCCAAGGGCCAAGAAGTAGGGGGTATAGCATGAAAGAAAAAAAAGATAATGGCTATATTTCTATAAAAGAAAGTAGAGCTATCATAAAGCATAATATTAAAGAAATGAAATATTATGAGGGTTTGAAAAGAAAGAAAAAAGACCCAAGTGAATATACAACAACAATGAAGAACCCTGACAATTTGATTGAAATTGATAATCTTAAAACAGTTTTCTTTACTGATAATGGAACTGTAATGAGTGTTAATGGTGTATCCTTTGATATCCCTAAAAATTCAATTGTTGGTGTTGTTGGCGAATCTGGTTGTGGTAAGAGTGTTACATCATTATCAATTATGCAGCTTGTTCAATCGCCACAGGGACAAATTGTCGGTGGAGAAATAAGATTTAATTCTGAATCTTTAGGCAATGATGAAATGGGCAATAAGCTTGCCTATGATATCGCAAGAATGCCGACTAAAGATATTTATAAAATTCGTGGTAAGGATATAACAATGATTTTCCAAGAGCCTATGACAAGCTTAAATCCCGTATTTACTATTGGTTACCAGCTTGATGAGGTTTCATTTGTTCATAATAAAGGAATTTCTAAGGAAGAGGCAAAGGCTCATAGTATTGATATGCTTAACAAGGTTGGTATATCAATGCCTGAACGTGTCTATAAATCATATCCTCATGAATTATCAGGCGGTATGCGTCAGCGTGTTATGATTGCAATGGCACTTGCTGGAGATCCTAAGTTGATTATTGCTGATGAGCCAACAACTGCTCTTGATGTTACAATTCAAGCTCAAATATTAGAGCTATTAAGAGAACTTCAAAAGAAGGAAGGCTGCTCAATAATGCTAATAACTCATGATTTAGGTGTTATTGCTGAGATGGCTGATTATGTTGTAGTTATGTATGCTGGAAAGGTTATTGAAAAGGGAACTGTTTCGGAAATCTTCCATAATCCTTTACATCCTTATACAATTGGCCTTCAAAAGAGTAAGCCAGTAATCAATATGAATAGTAAGGAACCATTATATTCAATTCCTGGTTCCGTACCTAATCCTATTAATTTACCAAATGTTTGTTATTTTAAAAATCGTTGTGATAAATGCATTCAAAAATGTAGTGATTGTGTACCTGAACTTAGAAAGGTTACAGATACTCATTATGTAGCTTGCTATTTATATGATGAGGAGGGAAAAAATGATGGAGAATAATTCTACTGATAAAAAATATGTTCTAGAAGTTAATCATCTTAAAAAATATTTTCCCTTAAATAAAAATTTCTTTGGTAAACCAAGAATGTATTTAAGAGCTGTTGATGACGTATCCTTTAAACTAGAAGCTGGAAAAACTATTGGTGTAGTTGGTGAGTCAGGATGTGGAAAAACAACTCTTGGAAGAACTATTTTAAAGCTATATGATATTGATGGCGGAAATGTAATTTATAATGGTCGTGATATTAGTGAAGTTAGTAAGAAGGAAATGCGCAAGCTTCGTACTGAAATTCAATTAATATTCCAGGATCCATATTCAAGCCTTCCACCACGTATGACTGTTGGAGCAATTATTTCTGAGGCAGTTAAGGTCCATCATATTGTTCCTAAGGAAGAAGTATCTAATCATGTTCATAAAATAATGAAGATGTGTGGACTTCAACCTCAATATTATGATAGATATCCTCATGAATTCAGTGGTGGCCAGCGTCAACGTATATGTATTGCTCGTGCCCTTGCGGTAAATCCTAAACTAGTAATTTGTGATGAACCGGTTTCTGCACTAGACGTTTCAATTCAAGCACAAATTATCAATTTGTTGAAGCAACTTCAAAATGAAATGGGTTTAACATATGTATTTATTTCTCACGATTTGAGTGTAGTTAAATATATTACTGATGATATTTTAGTAATGTATCTTGGCAATGTTATGGAGCTTGGTAGTACAGATGATATCTTTGCAGAACCACTTCATCCATATACAAAAGCTTTATTTTCAGCTGTGCCAGTACCTAACCCTGATGTTAAGATGAATCGTATAATCCTTCAAGGTGACATTCCTTCACCAGCTAATCCACCTAAGGGCTGTAAGTTCCACACTCGTTGTAATGAATGCATGCGTGTATGTAAATTTTTAGAGCCAAAATATTTGGAAGCAAGAGAAAATCATTTTGTCGCTTGTCATAAATATAACAAGGATATGATGGAAAATATGGCTAAGTATGAAGCAGAATGCGATGAAATCGAAGCGAAGATGAAGGCGGAAGCTGAAGAAAAAGCCTTAAAAGAAGCTAAAAAGCCAATTAATGTTATTAAAGCAAAATTTAAGAAGCATGAAAAAAAATAAATATTATGATGATGGGCATACTATTTACAATATGGATGTAGATGGCTTGCCAAAAAGAGAGAAAAAAGTTAGGATTTCAATTGATAAAGAAGAAAGAAAAGTAATTATGAGAGCTGGTTTAAAGACTTATTTACCATTAATGATAATTATGGTAATCTGTTTTTGTATTACTTTTCTTTTAGTTTATCTTTGGTTAGGATAATTATAAAAGGAGAATAAAATGAAGAAAAAAATATTTAACATATTGCTTATGGGCTCAATTGCTTTAGCACTATGTTCATGTAGACAGGGTGGATCCTTAGATAACCAGACAAGTTCATCCACAACTGAAAATGAGAATCCTCAAAAGCTTCAAATTCTAGAAAGTTCAGTAAAATTAACTCAAGACCAAGTTATGTCTCGAATTAAGGCTGGTAATATCAAGGAAAATAATGGTTATTTAGACAATGATGAAATTAATGTTATCATTGAATTATCTAATGAACCATTAATAACACTTTATAATAATAAGTATTCTGATGATTATAAGTCAGTTAGTGAATTTTCTAGATCAAATATTGGTTTGAATCAATTAGCTAATATTAAGGATGAACAAGAAAAAATAATTAACAAATTAAATAAAAGAAATTTAATTAAGGAAACTGTTGGTACATATGATACCATTTTAAATGGTGTAGCAGTTAAAACTACCTATGGTAAGCTAAGTTCTTTGAATAATTTAGCTGGCGTAAAGAGTACCATAATTTCCGATACATATAATAAACCTAAGACCGAAAGCGTTACTACAACATCAGTTGGTAGTGCAATTAGAAATA
>CALCWU010000052.1 GCA_937905855.1 uncultured Mollicutes bacterium | reverse complement strand
TAATTATTTCATTTTCGTTTTCTATTTCTCTACCATAGGAAATTTTAGATGCAATTAAGCTTCTTTCATAGAAAGGAATTTTTTTACCATTAACATATGTAGAAATTTGGCTTGTAAAATAATAATTATTACTGGAGCCTACATAGTTTAAATCATAATTATCTTCATTATTAAGATTTATTTCATAGGTAAAAGGACTTTTTCTTTCCTTAGTGAAAAAAGGCTTAGAATAATTATATGAAGCAGAAAACATACTAATAAATATAACTACAATAGCAATCATGCTAATAAAAGATAAAACAAGATAAAGTATTTTTTTACTTTTAAAATGCTTAAAAAAAATACCCTGCTTAGTTTCATTATAATCATTTAGCATAATAAAGGAATCAGCCAAATCGTTATATTCAACCTTCTTTTTTTCCAAATCAGTAACAGTAGCAAACGAAAAAGGAAAAACCTGCATTCGATGAGAAATAAAAATTAATGTATTATTATTGTCCTCATATAGCTTTAAATATTTAACTAATGATGCTTGATCAATAGACTGCGTTATTTCATCTAAAATTATAATTGGACACTCAAGCAATAGTGAATAAGCAATCAAAACCCTTTGCTTTTCACCAGAACTTAAATTTTTAAATTTTGAATTACATTTATTTGATAAATCTAGCTTAGCTAAAGTATCTAAAATTTTCTTCTTAAGTCCCTTATTATTTTTTTTAGCTAAAGCAATAAATAGATTATCATAAACCGTTAAGCCACTCATAAAAAACAATTTAGCTGGTAAATAATATATATATTTATTTAATTCCTTATTTGAAAGAACTTTGCCATTATATAAGATTTTACCACTAAAATTTTTGATTTTTCCTGATAAAATCTTTGCAAGTGTAGATTTACCACAACCACTTTCACCATAAATCATTGAAGGCTTTCCAATAGGAAAAGAAATTGAAAAATTATTAAAAATCTCATATTTAGTTTTTTGCAATGTATCATAAGCAAAACATATATTTTTTAATTCTAGCAACCTACACACCTTCATTCTTTTTAGTTTTTAATAATAAAAATACCATACTTAAATTATATATAAATATTATTAAGATTACTGATATAATTATAAACACTAATTTATTTTCATACCCATATGCATAATATTGATATACTTGTCCTTTAATAGTGTTATTTATTAAATAATAAATAAAATGATAGATAATACTAATAATTGTAATTACAATACTTGGTATTACAAATAGCTTTAATGCATATTCTTTAAGCTTATCCTTAAATGAATATCCACACCAATTATAAAATACTATTTCATTTCTTAATAGTTTTTGTATCTGTTCATGGTTTACATAAAATATCAAGATATCGCTCAAAGGATGGTGAAGCACCAAAGATAAATAAGCTTGGTTCCAAGACGTGGTTAGCCTTAAAAAATAATACTACAAAATATAAAATTGTAATTAACCCAAAGGAAATAAAATTAATTACTATATTTTCAACTAAATCATCATTAATTAAAGAGGTTAATAAGTAATTCTCATCTAGAAATCGATATTTACCAGTAAGATTATAATTTAAGCATTCCTTCATCTCATTCTTATTTTCTTTGGCCTGTAATTCTAGATGCTTACAATAAAATGATTTATTTTTATAAAGAGAAGATTTTGCTGTTACAAATTCAGATGAAACTATGTCTAATTGTTCATAATAATCATAATATTTTTCACTTAATATAACCGAATTATAATTTGAATCTATAACTCCTACAACCTTAAACTTAATATCATTTGATTTTATAGTAATGCTTTTATAATCATTTAAATTAATTTTTTTAATTTGTGAAATCGAATCTTTTGCATTTTTAATACTGTTCAATATATAATCATAAGGTATACCATTCATATTCTCAATAGATTCTAAATATGCCTTATTTTTTTTCTCTATATTTTTATAGTTTGTATAAATTGCCTCAAATGTTTTAGTTGTTACTAATACCTCATCTTCATTTTTGGGATATCTTCCTTTTATAAGCTTATTATTTCCAAATGAAAAATCATAAAAACACCATACATTTACACTAACAACATCCTTATAGTTTGCATAAAATAAATATGTTTTGTATAATTCTTCGTTACTTAATTCTTCTTCAGTTAAATCACTTGTTACATATGTATTTAACAAACATTCTTCCTTAGGTATTTTCTTATAGCTTGAAAAAAATGCTACATTTCTTATAACATTAAATATAACTATTAAAAATAATAATGATGCCACAT
>CALCWU010000051.1 GCA_937905855.1 uncultured Mollicutes bacterium | reverse complement strand
TCGGGGTCGGTTGCAAGATAAACCTTATTTCCCTTACATTCCTTATTCAATTGACTAACTAAACTGCTCTTGTCCTTTAAAATTACATATTTAGGTTTAAAATCATTTTCAATATCGATTCCAAGACCATCCTTACCAGTTGTGGCTAAATCTCTAATATGCCCCTTTGAAGATAAAACCTTGAAATCATCACCCATATATGTTTCAATAGTTTTTGATTTTGAAGGTGATTCGACAATTATATTTTTCATAACATATCACATCTTTTCCTTTTTATAATATATTCATAAATTAAAGGAAAGTCAAGAATTTTTTTTCACGACTTTCCTTTAAATATTATATATTTAATTTTATTCTAATTCAAAAGCACCAGTATATAGCTGATAATATCTACCCTTGCTAGCAATAAGCTCATCATGGCTTCCTCTTTCAATTATATGACCATGATCCAAAACCATAATTGCTTTAGAATTCTTTACTGTTGATAATCTATGGGCAATAACAAATACTGTTCTTCCCGTCATTAACTTATCCATTCCATCAGTTACTAAAGCTTCTGTTCTAGTATCAATTGATGAGGTTGCCTCATCTAAAATTAGAACTGGAGGATTAGAAATAGCGGCACGAGCAATTGATAAAAGCTGACGTTGGCCTTGAGAAAGCTGGGCACCATTTTCTGTTAAAACTGTATTATAACCATCAGGAAGATGGCGAATAAACTGATCAGCATTAGCTAGCTTAGCAGCATTATAAACCTCTTCGTCGGTTGCATCAAGCTTACCATAGCGAATATTTTCCATAATTGTACCAGTAAATAAATTAGTATCCTGTAAAACCATTCCAAGTGCGTGACGTAAATCAGCCTTTTTAATCTTGTTGATGTTAATACCATCAAAACGAATTTTACCATCCTGAATGTCATAAAATCTATTTATTAGGTTAGTAATTGTTGTCTTACCAGCACCAGTTGCTCCAACAAAGGCAATTTTTTGACCAGGCTTTGCGTATAAGCTAACATCATGTAAAACTATTTTCTCAGGATAATAACCAAAATCAACATCAAATAGTCTTACATCACCAGTAAGTTTTGTATAGGTAATACTTCCATCATGATGAGGATGCTTCCATGCCCACATACCTGTACGTGATTCTGATTCAACAATTTGTTCACCATCATATTTAGCATTAACTAATGTTACATAGCCATCATCTACTTCGCTTTGCTCATCTAAAAGCTCAAAAATTCGTTCAGCACCTGCAAGAGCCATAATAACAGAGTTAAATTGATTTGAAACCTGAGAAACCTGATTACAGAATAGCTTATTGTAGCCAAGATAAGCAACAAGCTTACCAACATTAAAATTTAAAACCTTATTTAAAGCTAAAACTGAACCAATCATTAAAGTAATTGCATAAGAAATATAGCCTAGGTTATTCATAATTGGCATTAAAATATTGGCATAGGTATTAGCCTTTGTACTAGATTGTGCTAGTTTTTCATTAACCTTATCGAAATCGGCCTTAGCCTCAGTCTCATGATTAAAAACCTTAACAACCTTTTGACCTTCAAGCATTTCCTCAACATAGCCATTTAATTCTCCTAAATCTACTTGTTGACGAACGAAAAATCTACCACTCTTTGTACCTAAAACTCTTGTAACTAATGCCATTAGCACAACAGTTACAATAACTATAATTGCTAAAATAAAATTAGTCATAAACATAAATACTGCAAGCATTAGCATTGTTATTCCACTTGTAATTAATTGAGGTAGTGATTGAGAAATCATTTGTCTTAAAGTATCAGTATCATTAGTATACTTACTCATTATTTCGCCATGATTATGTCTATCAAAATAAGAAATTGGCAGACTTTGCATATGCATAAACATTTTATCACGAACATTTTTCAATGTTCCTTGAGAAATATTTACCATTAATCTAGCATTTAGATAAGAACAAATTATACCTATAATATAAGCAACAATAACAGGAGTTAGGGCATTAAGTAAATATTTAGTATCAATAACGCCACTAGCTTCATATTTTTTAATCAAGTTAGGAATAATTGTTTCAATTAATGTAGCATCAAAGCTTGTGCTATAAACTGTAGCAAAGCTAGTTCCAAGGATACATAATAAAACTAAAATTAATTGTAGCCAATAATCCTTCCAAACAAGCTTTAATAATCTTTTTAAGGTTTTAAAGGTATTATGCTTCTTATTCATTTGCACCAGCTCCCTTCACCTGTGATGTATATACCTCACGATAGATTTCATTATTCTTCAATAATTCCTCGTGAGTTCCGATAGCATTAATTTTTCCATCATCTAAAACAATAATTTGGTCAGCATCCTCAACTGAAGAAATTCTTTGAGCAACAATTATTTTTGTAGTATTAGGAATTTCTTTGGCGAAGGCCTCACGAATTAAGGCATCAGTCTTAGTATCAACAGCACTTGTAGAATCATCTAAAATCAAAATTTTAGGCTTTTTAACTAGTGCACGAGCAATACATAATCTTTGCTTTTGGCCACCAGAAACATTGCTACCGCCTTGTTCAATTCTAGAATCATATTTATCCGGGAATGTTGATACGAATTCATCAGCCTGAGCAAGCTTTGAGGCATGAATTAATTCTTCATCTGAAGCATTCTTATCACCCCATAGTAGGTTTGATTTAATTGTTCCACTAAATAAAACATTCTTTTGTAATACAACAGAAACCTGGTCTCTTAATGATTTAATATCATAATCCTTAACCTCAACACCACCAATTTTAAGTGAACCTGAGGTAATATCATATAGACGAGGAATTAGATTAACAAAGCTTGATTTAGCACTACCAGTACCACCAATAACACCAATA
>CALCWU010000050.1 GCA_937905855.1 uncultured Mollicutes bacterium | reverse complement strand
TTTTGAATATGTTTCATCTAAACCATCCAAATAGGAAGCAACTTCATTTACATTTCGATTACTAAGAGTCTTTCTTGCTTCAGTTGAAGCTGATACGTTTAATCCCTTAACTCCAATGATTAAGGTAATTAAACTCATTAAAATTAATACTTTTTTCTTCATTTTATTCACTTCTATTTTTATTCTATAATTAATTTTACTTAATGTCAAGAGAAATGCAAAAAAAAGTAATACCATTACTGACATTACTTTTAATTTTAATTTTGCTATTATAAAGGTAAATCCTTCTTCTTAAATCTTAATGCACCAATTATATAACCAACAATTCCGATTACTAATAGAATTACAAATTTCCAAATAAATGTATTAGTTCCTTCAATAATTGATACTGCATCAAAGAATGAAATAATTGTTACATAGTTGAAATTATTTAAAGCCTTGATTCTTACAACTGAAGGGATTACCTTTGAACCAAATAAGCCAAGCATTGTTGCAACTAGGAAGAACATACTTAATCCTCCACCAATTGCCATTGACTTCTTACTACGATCAAAGATACAAGAAGTTAAGAAATTAATTCCAGACATTGCAAATAATACAAGGAAGGCACCTAAATTAATTAGGATTAATTTACCAGCTGTAAGATTTGTTGAAGAAATATTTACTATTGCTAAGCATACAATACTTGTTATTGTTGTACAAACAAACATTAAGAATAATGATAAAATTAAATAACAAGCTTGAGTAAATGTAACCTGATCACGCTTTGTTGATGTTGATAATACATAAGCCATTGAGCCTGAATCAACTTGACCAACAATTAGGTTATTAGATACCATTATCATATAAATAATAGGTAATAATAAACCAGCAATCTTAAAGATAATTGAACCTACAATTAAGCTATATAAATCCATTTGACCAATTTCCTTAATTGCGTCAGATACATCTGTTGGCAATAAATCAAGTAAACTTCCGGCAATATCTTGATTTAATTCCTTTTTCTTTGCAAGAACTAATTCATTATAATTATCACTTGTCTTATCTAATAAAGATAATTCATATTCTAAACGAGCTTGATAAGAAACAAGGGCAGTCTTAGATAAGTGCTTAACTCTTGTATAAGAATAATCAAAAGTATCATACTTCTCTTCAGTTACACCATATTCCTTTAAATTTTGAAGCATAGAAGCCTTAACCTCAGGCTTTGTCATATTACCACCAATTAAAATTGGAACTGCATAAGCACCACGATCATTACGATATTCATTTCTTGTATCTGATACTAAATATTCATTAATATTTGTACCTTCATTACCAAGAGCCCAAGCAGTAAGATCAGCTACATTAATATTTTGAACTAAGCTTGTAACATCATAAGCATCAGTTTTTGAACCAGGTTCAAATGCTTCAAATTGATCATTTGCTTGACCATTAGGATTAATTGTAAATAAAGCAACTCCTAAAAGCTCTTGATGAGCACTACTATTTTCTTCAAAGCCACGAGCCTTAGCAACCTCTAAAATATAGCTATTTAAATCAGCAATTGCTGCTTGATAAACAGTTGCAATATTAGTTTGAGCTGTAGTCTTATATGCTTCTACGGCATTTCCGCTCTTCTTAAATTCAGCTAAAAAGCTTGCTTTAAACTCACTAACAAAATATTCATCAAATTTTTCTTCTGCTGTAGTCGCAACATCATAATAATTTATGGCATTCTTTTCAAGCTCAGAATCAATTGTTTCAACAATAATTGTATCTTCAACAGAATCCTTAACAGCACTAATATTTCCAGTACCACTAATTAGCATAACACATGCTAGCATAAAACAAACTGCAAAAGTAATAATACCCCACATAAGGCCGTTTGCCTTACATGATTGTTTAAATAAAGCCTTACTAAACATTTTTCTCATTCTCCTTATTTTCCATCATTTTTTCCTTGAAATGCTTCTCAAGTGTATATTTAACCTCAGTTATAAATTTAACATCAAAGTTCTTTAAATCCTTAAATAAATCATTAATATTTTCCTTTGGAAGGGAAATAGTAACCTGATTAAATTGCTCCTGTAAACGAATAAAATTATAATTTAGCTTTAAGAAAGCTTCATAATCATTATGATTATTAAATTCAATCTTAAAGTCCTCAACATCACGATTACGAATTTTGTTCATATCAGCAATATCAATAATATGACCATCACTTATAAGTGCCACACGATCACATGTTTCTTCCATTTCCTCAAACATATGAGAGCTCATAAAAATAGTTTTACCTTTTTTATGCTCAGCCTTAATTATGTCAAGGAAGGCAACACGCATTAATGGGTCAAGTCCTGTTGTTGGCTCATCAAGAATGATTATTTCAGCATCATTCATTAAGGCTGCAACAAGTGCTGTCTTTTGCTTCATACCCTTACTCATTCTTTTTAGGTTAGCTCTAATATCAAGCTGAAGCTTAGAAATTAATTCATTAGCATAATCCATATTATCCATATGAAGGAATTCTTTTTGGCTTTCCAAGAAATTAGTACCTGTCTTTAAATCAGGGAATGCGATCTCACCAGGAACATAACCAACCATTTTAGCAATTTCACTTGAATGACTCCAGGCTTCCATACCATTTACAACTACTCTACCGCTTGTTGGCTTAATAAAACCTAAAATGTTTCTTATAGTTGTAGTTTTACCACTACCATTAGTACCAACAAAGCCAATCATTTCACCCTTCTCAATTGAAAGGTTAATATCAAAGACACCTCTTTGATTTCCATAATCCTTTGTTAAATGCTCAATTTCAATTAAACTCACTTTGAAACACCTCCAAATGTTTTATCCTCTTTATAGAACTTCATAAAGTAATCCTCAAGTGTTTCCTTTATATTATTAAATTCAAGCATTTCATAATTAGCTAGATAATCAATAACCTTATTAATATCCTTATCATTAGTAGCTATTAAAACATTATTTTTATCTTCAACAATATTTAAAACCTTAATAAATTCATTTTTAGAATCATCATTAATAAATTTATTAAATGAATTATTATCTGCGAATGTTATTTTATAATTTTTAATGCTTGAATGCTTTAAATCATTAGCAATAAATTCACTAACAATTCTTCCATCCTTAATAATACAAATTCGATCACAGGTTGCATCTATTTCTGAGAATATATGGCTAGATAAAAGAATTGTTTTACCATTTTCCTTTTCTTCCTTGATAAACTCAATAAATACCTCTTGCATAACGGGGTCAAGACCACTTGTTGGTTCATCCAAAATCAAAACATCAGGGTCTGACATAAATGCTGTAACAATTGCTAGCTTTCTTTTAACACCAAGGCTCATTCGCTTAGTATCACCTGATAATACATTATCATATAGCTCAAACTTATTAAGCATTCTATGAAGCATTTCTTCATTATGAATGCCTTGTAAATCCTGCATCATTTTAATAAATTGCCATCCTGTTAAGCCAGCTGGCAAAGCAATTTCTCCGGGAATATATCCAACATGAGATAAAATTTTATCATATTTAGTAAATGATGATTCTCCAAATATTTTACAATCGCCAGATTGTGGCTTAGAAAATCCCATTAAATGTCTAATCGTAGTTGATTTACCAGCTCCGTTTGGTCCAAGGAAACCAAAAACTTCACCTTTTTCAATAGCAAACGAAACATCAAATACTCCACGACCAGATCCATAGTCCTTAGTTAAATGACTAACTTCTAATACTGCCATATAATTTCCTCCTTTACATTATCAAACTTAAGTTTATTTTCAAACTAGGGTTTGATTTTCTTCAACAATAGTAGTATAATCTTATTTGAGGAAAGTACAATAAACAAAAATCGTATTTGTGTCCAATTTTGTACTAAAATATAAAAATTGTCCAAAAGTGAGGTAAAATTATGGCTGAGTATAGAAATTCAATTCGATCTAAGAAATTAATTCGTGAGGCATTTGCTAAAATATTAGAAGAAAAAAAGGATATTAATAAAATATCCGTTAAAGAAATTGTTGAGCGTGCTGATATATCAAAAAGTACATTTTATTGTCATTACCAGGATATATATGCTGTTATTGAAGAATTTGAGGATGAAATTTTCACACTTTTAGAAAATACTATGGATGAATTTTCTAAAAGAAACAATAATGAATTTATGCCTTATATTAATAAGGTCTTACTAACATTAAAGGAAAATGAAGAAATTTATAAAATGCTTTTTAAGGCAGATTTTCCTATCAAATTCATTGATAAGCTAAAAAATATGTGTTTCCAAAGATTAAATAAATATTATTATTTTTTAAGACTTGCCAATGATCCCAAAACAAGAAAGGCCGAAATCAGCTTTTTAACAAATGGTATCATTTACTTAGTTGTTGACTATTTCCGCGGTGATCTTGATTTAACACTCGATGATATTGCAGTTCTAATTAATCAATTATTATTAAAAATAGCCAAATAAAAAAGAAGCTTTTGCTTCTTTTTTTAACGCTTTGTTCCAATAAAGAATAAAGCAAGTGTCCCTGGACCAGAATGAGCACCAATTACAGGGCCAATTTTAGAAATCATAAAACTAGCATCTGGTGTGATTTTTTTAATTTCTGACTCTAAATATTTTGCATCTTCCTCGCAATCACCATGAGATATAATTATCATTTGCTTAATATTAGTATCTCTTAGCTTTTCATAAGAATTAACAATTGCTCTTATTGCTGATTTTCTACCAATTTTTTTATAAATTGGGATTAAATGTCCATCATCATCAACATGAAGAACGGGTTTAATGTTTAAGGTTTTAGCTGCAAATGCCGCACCACCACTTACTCTTCCACCTCTTCTTAGGGTATCAATATCATCAACAGTAAACCAATGACATAACTTATTAACTAATTCTTTTGTTTTATTATAGCAATCAAGAAGGCTTAAGCCACTTTTCTTAAATTCATTAGCATACCATACTAAAAGACCTTCTCCAGATGAGGCACATTTAGAATCTATTAGCATTATTTTGCGATCAGGATATTTTTCCTTAAGCTCACTACAAGCAAGTCTTACCGAATTAAAGCTTCCAGATAATCCTGATGAAAAAACTATTCCTAGGATATCCTTACCATCACGCAAATATTTTTCATAGGTACCAATTGTTGTTTGAATTGATATTTGACTTGTACTACATCTTGCACCCTTACGCAATTGATCATAAAAATCCTTAAAATCAATTTCACGATAATCTAAATAATTTTTATATTCCTTACCATCTAAGATAAAATCCATTGGTATTACTTCAATATTGTTTTCTAAAACAAATTCATTTGGCATATCCATTGTTGAATCGGATATAATAACATAATCATTCATATTATCTAAATCTCCTATTTTTTCTATCCTGTTTTTTTAATTTTTCCGCAATCTCTTTTATTTTTTCTTGACGCTTCTTCTTATAGCCTGGCTTTACCTTTGTATCCTTTGGAACAAATTTAGCCGCTTCACGCTCATAATCTGTTTTAGGCTTAATTCTTTCTTTACGAGTATTTCTTCCCTTATAAGGAACAAGCTCCTTATTCTTTATTTCATAATATTCTGGTTTAATACCCTTCTTAGCTAAATTATTAAGATATTCATCATCTAAATCATCATATAGTGTATAAACGATTCCCTCTTGATTCATTCTACCAGTTCTACCACTACGATGAACATAAAATTCATAATTATATGGTAAATCAAAATTTATAATGTGTGAAACACCCTCAATATCAATACCACGAGCAAATAAATCAGAGGCTACAACATATTGATATTTTAAATCGGCAATTTCTCTTAACGTTCTTTTTCTTTGACGTTGATCTAAATCACCATGTAAAACCGCAACATCGATACCAAGGCTATGAAGATGAGCACCAATTTCCTTTACAGTTTCCTTTTTATTAGCAAATATTATTGCAAGATATGGCTGCATTGTCGCCATTAAACTATCAAGCACTTCCATTCTCTCCTTATGCTTAATAGGAATCCAAATATGCTTAATTTTAAGTTCTGATTTATTTTCTAAATCAATTATTACTGGTGAATCTAAATACTTCTTACAAAAAGGCATTAATGATACAGCAATTGTTGCTGAACAGAAAAGCATTTTAGAATCCTTAACAATTGCAGCTATTTGATCTAATTCATCCATATAGCCCTGATCAAGAGTCATATCCATCTCATCTACAACAAAATATTTAGCTTTATAGATTTTTAAAGCATTTTCCTTTATCGCTAAATCATGAATCTTACCAGGTGTACCTATAACAATTTGAGGCATATTAGCCTTAATTTTTTCAATTTCTCTTTCCTTATCCGTACCACCAACATAAAGCTTTATATTAATGCTTTCACTAGAAAAAGAAGCCATATGCTGAGCAACCTTATAAATTTGCATTGCAAGCTCCTTAGTAGGGGCAATAATTAAAGCCTGTACCTCCTTTAATGACTCATCTAAATGCTCAAAAATTGGTATTAAAAAGGCATGAGTTTTACCACTACCAGTTTTTGATTTAACTAATAAATTTTTATTCTTGTCCCAGTTATTAAAAACCTCTCTTTGAACCTCACTAAAGCTCTTAAAATTTAAGTCCTTAATAGCTCTTACTATGTAATCCTTTAAATCATATGAATCAAAAAACATTATATCTTAAAAGACCAAAGGTCTTCCTCCTTTTTTTAAATATTTATAACAAAACATATTACATTTAATATTATCATTTTTTTGAACTCTTGGCAAGATATTAATAGCTATGTTATAATAATAACGGTGATTTAAATGAATGTAAACGTAATCAAACCCCAAGGCTTTTGTCTTGGCGTTAGTAGAGCTCTAAGAATCTTAGATGAAGCTATAAACGATTCAAAATATCAAAAGCCAATCTATCTACTTGGTAGAATAATTCATAATGATATAGTTGTTGATTCCCTCAAAAATAAGGGTGTAATTGTTTTAGATGATAAAAACAAAACTAAGCTTATGGAGCTTAAGGAAATTAAATCCGGAAGTGTTGTTTTTTCAGCACATGGTGTTCCGCCAATTTTTTATGATATAGCCCGCCAAAAAAATCTTGATATTATTGACACAACCTGTAAAAATGTTTTAAAGGTTCAAGAAGAAATTAAAAAGCATTTAGAGCTTGGCTATGAAATAATTTATATTGGTACCAAGGGTCACCCTGAGGCTGAAGGAATATTAGGAATTTCTTCTAGTATTCATCTAATAAGTTCATTAAATGACCTAGAGTCATTAAATATAAATGATGATAAAATTTATGCTACTAATCAAACAACATTATCTATTTATGATATTTTAGATATTAAAACTGCTTTAGAAAATAAATACAAAAATCTAATTTATGATGATAAAATTTGTGGTGCCACCACTATTCGTCAGCATGCAATGGCAAACCAGCCAATGGCCGATTTATGTATAGTTGTTGGTGATAAGCATAGTTCAAATACTAATAAGCTAGTTAAGGTTAGTGAAGAAATATCCCATATTAAAACTATCCTAATATCATCAGTTAAAGAACTAGACCCTAAAATGCTTGAGGGTATAAAAACAGTTAATGTTTCTTCTGGGGCTTCTACTCCTAAAGAGGTAACAGATGAGGTTATTTCTTATCTACGCCTTTTTGAATAAAATTATCACCATATTTTTCTTTAAATTCCGTTATTAAGGATTTAAGATTGTTTTCCTTTTCAGTTATACTTTGATATGTAAACAAATTGTACTCAAGGGGAATATTTTTTTCAAGCCCTGATAATTCTACACCTACTAATCTTAAAGGCTCATTATGATAATTATCAGCAATAATTTCACTTACAACATCAAAAATTTCATAAAAATCATTAGTATAATCAACACTTTTACCCTTTGAATAGGTTTTGAAGTCAGTATTTCTAAATGTTACGCGGATAGTTTTAGTATAATAATTATCCGCATTTAATTTTCTTACAAGCTTTTTAGTCATACCTCTTAATTCAAATAAAATATCATCCTCAGTTTGTAAAGGATAATCATAGGTTTGCGAGGTGGAAATGCTTTGCGAATCAGAATATCTATTGCCATCAACAACATTAGATGTATTACCATAAACTGCATTATACACATAATTATAAGCGTTTTCCCCAATTAAACTAATCGACTTATCACGCTGATTAATTAATTCGCCAATAGTATTAATATTATTTTCGATAAGCTTAGGATAGGTTTTCTTGCCAATGCCAAAAATATCCTTAACAGATAGGGGAAATAAAATCTTTTCTACCTCTCTTTTACGAATAATCGTAAGTCCCATTGGCTTTTTCATATCAGAGCCCATTTTAGCTAAAAAAAGTGTAGGAGCAATGCCAATAGATGAGGAAAGACCATATTGCTTATATAATCTTTGCTGAATCTCCTTAGCTACATCAACAGGATGCCTTGTTTTAGCTATTTCACTCATATCTAAATAGGCCTCATCAATTGAAGCAACCTCAATTAAATTAGTATATTCCTTTAACAAGGAAATAAATTTATTATGATATTCAACAAAATGATTATAATCGACTGATACAACAATTAAATCATGCTTCTTACGATAAGCATCAACAAGTGACATTCCCGAATGAATTCCATAGGCTCTAGCTTCATATGATGCAGTAGAAATTACACCCTTGTAGGTATTTTCTCTACCAACAGCAAAGGCTTTACCTCTCAAGGAAGGATTTAAAATAGCCGCAACAGTGCAAAAAAACATATTTAAATCAATATGAAATATTATTTTTGCATTATTTTTCATCAAATCATCTTCCTTTTTCAAAAAAATTATAGTATAATAAATTAGTATATCTATATTATATAATATCATAAAATAATTTTGAAGATTTTTAGGTGATAAAATGGAAGAAAATAAAAAAGTAGTTGTTAAAAATACAAAGAAGCCTGTAAAAAAAGCAAAAAAACAAAAGAAAGATAAGTCAAAAAAGCCATACGTTAATCCTTATAAAACAACCTGGGGACAAATATTAATTTGGATTTTATGTATAGCAATGGTTGCTGGATCAATTGGTACATTAATTTATTTACTTGTTACTAATTTTGGTCATGTATAAAAAGCTCGACCTATTTTGGTCGAACTTTTTTTATTCACTAATATTAATATCTAAATCATCATACATAAATTCAAGATAAATACCATAGCCCTCTAAAGGATTACTTAAAATCACATGTGTTAAGGCTCCTACAAGCTTATTATCTTGAATAATAGGACTTCCACTCATTCCTTGAATGATTCCGCCTGTTTTACTTATTAATCTTTCATCAGTAACCTCAATTTTCATACCCTTAATATCCTTTTGCTTTTGATTATAGCATTTAGTTATTCTAATACTAAATTCTTCTACCTTATTTCCTTCAATACAGGTACGAATATAAGCATCACCAGTATGAACCTCTTCTCTTCTCTTATATTGCATTAATACCATTTGCTTAGTGTCGAGGCTTGCCCTACCATGAACACCACTTATAGTGTTTTTAAGAATATCACCAATTGCCTCACCAGTAATACTTGCTCTTTTTTCACCAGCACTATTACGCTTTGATTTAATAATAGAATTTATTGTTGCATTATAAATATTACCACCATAAATTTCATTATTTGTAAGCTTATGTCCTAAGGATCCAAACAAATTATATTTAGGTAAATAATAGGTTAATGTACCTACTCCTAAAATATTATCCTTTATATATAAGCCAAGCGATATTATATTATTTTTTAATACTGGCTTAATCTTAGTATCAATTATATAATTATTTCTTTTAATTGTTATATCATTTTCTTTAGAACCATTTACCTTAACAGCTTCCTCTAAGCTTTTAGCATCAGTAATCTTAGTATTTGCATATTTAATAATATAATCACCATCTTTAATTTTAGCATCCTGCCAAGGCTTATAAATTTTACCATCCAGCTCAATACCATATGTTCCTACAACGCAAACATTAGTTTTAACATCAAGACCAATACTTTGACCACCTACATATATATAATCATCCTTATTAATGCTGTAAGCAAAAATATTTATATTAATAAATGAAACAATTACAAATAAGCAAAAAAGCACAATTTTTTTCATATATTTCACCTCAATATTATTTTTTTAGCTAAAGGCATTTTTAAACTGGGAATTTTTTCTTTTAATTTTTCTTAAATATGCTATAATTAACTAGTAAATGTTAAAA
>CALCWU010000049.1 GCA_937905855.1 uncultured Mollicutes bacterium | reverse complement strand
AATTACTTTACCAGATATAAAAATTAGCAAACTATTATCAATAGATGCTTATATGAAGAAAATAACATTTATTAGTGAGGCTCAAAAAATATCTGATCTTGCTACTGTAGGTGCTTTAAAAACAATTTATCCTTCTGGTGATAAGACACCTTTATATCAAGATCTTGTTGATAATTTGAATACCACAACTAATAAAAACGATATTATTTCTTCATCAAGTGAAGGACTAATCTATTCTGATGCTGCTATGCTAGTTGATGACTATTATTTAGTTGGAACAGTTAGTAATACAACACTTGAGGACTATGCTCCTACATTTGTGTTAGAAGAACATGCTTCTATTTATCAATTTAAAATTATTAATGGTAATAAATATCTTTATATACCATTTGAATGTGTAAATGATGGCAGCTTGATGGTGTTTTTAGTTTTAGAAAATGATTATTTAAATAACGAATCATTTACAATTTATAATACATCATATACAGGCAGTGAGGCTGGCTATAGCTTCAATAAAACTGTTACCTATGAAAATAACACTTATAGATTATCAGCACTTGCTGGTAGTGTAGATGGTAAAAATAGAGCATTATTTATGGACTATGTTGGTATGCCAGAAGAAAATGAATTTTGGTATGTTTCATATATTGTATATGCAGAAAACAAAAACTATTCAAAGATTTATAATATTGCAATTCTCGATTTAACAAACACAATATTATTTGATGTTAAAATTAAGGACGAATCACAAAATAAGCTTGATACCTCATCGCCAATTTATTTAACAATAGTTGCTTATAAGATTGATGGTAAAGGTACTGCTGGTGATCCGTATACAAGAACTGATAGTATTACATACACTATTTCTGCATTTGCTTTTTATGACCAAGCAAGTGGTTATTATCTTTTAAATTATTCATTACAAAAGCTAGAATTTAGCTTCTTTGAATTCTACCTTGATTTGGAATATGGTTACGAAACAACCTATAAGGTTGCATCTAAAAAGGCCAATAATAATCCGGATAAAAGTGATACTATCTATTATTTGCCACCATCATCAATTGTTACTCAAAAGATTGATATAGAATTCACAATTAATGAAAATACAAAGAGCTATGTATGGGGTGAGAAATATCAAACCCTACAAGGAGTTGTATCTTCATATAGTGGATTATTTGTTTTCTTCAAATATTGGTAATGTGCCATTAATAATGTCTGAGGCAATAAAGGAAGTAAAGTAGAACGGAATAGTTAATATTTTTTGTTCACTATTGTAGCCAAAATTATTTCTTGAAATTTTAATTGCGTATTCAAATTTATTATGATTAGCAAATTTTTCTAATGAGTTTAATGTACCTTTTCCTTTTTTAACATCAATAGGATAAAGTTTATTGTTTGATTCTACAATGAACTCTAGCTCACATGAATTTTTTCCACGCCAATAAAAAAGCTTATTTCCTTTTGCTACTAATTCGTTTGCAACAAAATTTTCGTAGAATATTCCAGATAAAGTATTTTCTCTTTCATTAGAAATAAAAGAAGTTGCGTTTATTCCGCTTTGATAAGAAAACATACCGATGTCTCCTAGAAATAAACGAAAATTAGATTCATTATCTTGAATAAGGGGCATTGTGATATGCTCTTTTAATTGGAATGATTGATTTATTATATGAGCCATTATTAACCAATTAATTGAAGAATGAAAATCTCTATTTTTAGCTTTTTCTAAAATTAAACTAGGAGAAAAATTTCTGCTCTTTTTATTTAACTCTTTATAAATATTTTGAAATAACAATTGAGAACGAACAACTGATTCTTGACTTGCTTGGTAAAGTTGCATATCAGCAAGATAATTATCATATAATGATTTTAGAATATTTCTGGATTCTAAAATATTTTTATTAGTTAAATAAGAATAAACAGCTTCAGGCATACCACCAATTAATAAATATAAATATAATTGTTCAATAGCTAATTCATGAATAGGCTGTTCAAGCATTGTTTTGTTATGATATGCGGATTGAATTTTGTTAAAAAGTAATTCATTATTGTTAATAAAAAATTCATCAAAGGTCATTGGATAAATTGTAATTTGGTCAATTTTTCCAATTGGAAAAAGAAATCTACCGCTTTCGTTAGATTTTTCTTTCTTACTTTCTCTTTGGAGCTTAATACGTACCATAGATCCTGTAGCAATTACAGGAATTGAACTGAAATCCTGACAAAAGTATTTTAAAGCGGAAATGATATTTGGACATTCTTGAACCTCATCAAAAATCAAAAGAGTTTTAGAACTTATCTGTTTATTCTTTTGTAGAGATATAAACTCAATTATTTTATTAGGATTTGCGGTGGAAGAACAAAAATTTCTGATTTCATCTTCAATTTTACAATCTACATAAATATAATTATCCTTAAAATATTTTTCGGCAAATATATTCTTGATTAAATAGGTTTTACCGACCTGTCTAGCACCCCATACAATTAGTGGTTTTCTTCTATTATTATTCATCCATTGTATTAAATTATCTAATGCTAACCTTTTCATATGTTATCACTCCTTTATTAATATTGTATCATATTTAATTTAAAATATGAATATAAAATTATATCAATTGCACCTTTTGGGACTTTTTTTGAAGTATGATTTGCACATTCTTGGACTTTTTTTGAAGTATGATTTACACCTTTTGGGACTGTTTTATAAACAAAAAAGGATATAGCGTGCTATATCCTCCTAAATTTCTTTACCAAAATAATAAAAGGCTGGTAATTTATCTTTAAATTAATCAATTAGTAGGAAATTTATAGATTAAGGGAGAGAGAGTATAGAAAGTATATGACCTACTAACCTTTCATTTAATTTATGCTTATATTATAATAATAAAAAGAAGTCAAAATATCATAAAAATATGTAAAATTATGTTATGATCTTTCAATATATTCTATATAATCAAAATTTTGCCATTCTTTTATTAACGAATTTGCTTCCTTGCTTTTAATAATATGATTAAATTCAATAGTTATTTCATATACAGAGAGCCCACTTTGGGAATAAGCTGGGTTATGTTCAATTGAAACTATTTTGATTCCTTTATATCTTAATGTTTGAATGAAAATTTTAAGATTTGGACGTTCTTTAAATTCAACATGTAAGTCAAT
>CALCWU010000048.1 GCA_937905855.1 uncultured Mollicutes bacterium | reverse complement strand
ATGGTAGAGTTGATTCGGTTATTTTTAAGGGTGTTCATTATGAAATAGAGGTTGTAACAGAAAATAGAACATTTTTAATTCATACTACAGATTATCATAAGGTTGATGATATTGTAGGACTTAGCTGGACTCCAGATGATATTCATGTTATGGAAACAATGGAGTGGTAAAAATGGAAGTTGAAATTGTAAAAAATAAGAAAAAATTTAAATGGACATATGAAAAGACCATTTTAACACCATATATTATTTTATTGCTAGTATTAATTTTAATTCCCATGATTCTAATTTTCTTTTATTCAATAATTGATCAGGAATCAGAATTACCAATTTATACTATAACATTTAAGAATTATATTACTTTCTTTAATAATCAAAGTGCAACAAAAGCCTTATTAAAAAGTATTTTGCTGGCAATTATTTCAACAGTTTTTTGTGTTATATTTGCTTATCCAATTAGCTATTTTATAGCTAGAAGAAGTCCTAAAACCCAGGCAACATTAATTTTACTTGTAACAGCTCCAATGTGGGTAAATATGCTTCTTCGTACTATGGCTGTTAAGCAAATATTTGAAGGACCACTTTTAACATTACTTAGAAAATTACATATTTTAGGTGAAACCGATAAAATTTTAGGAAGCTATTTTGCGGTAGTATTTGGTATGGTTTACAATTATTTACCATATATGATTTTACCAATATATACAACATTATCTAAGCTTGATGAAAAGCTAATTGAGGCTTCAACCGATTTAGGTGCTTCAAAGGGTCAAACCTTCAGAAGAGTTATTATGCCTTTATCAATTCCTGGAGTATTATCTGGGGTAACAATTGTCTTTTTGTCAGCGGCAACAACAATTGTTATAAGTAAATATATGGGTGATGGTAAATTTGTTTTAATTGGCAATATTATTGAAACGGAATTTATTACTAATTCAGCCTGGGGTAATGGTAGTGCGATATCAATGATTTTACTTGTAATAATATTATTGATATTATGGTTTACAAACAAAGCTACTAAAAAAGCTGGAGGTGATGAATAATGAAAAAGACTAAATCAAAGATTTATTCTAAAATATTAATGATTTTATTCTTTATTATTTATTATGCACCAATAGTTTCGATGGTTATTTTTAGTTTTAACAAAGAAAGAAGCCTTACAACCTGGTATGGCTTTAGCTTTGCCTGGTATAATGAATTATTTACTAATTCAGCAATTTTAAAGGTTGTATTTTGGACAATTTTAATTGCAGTATGTTCAACAGTTATTTCTGTTATTATTGCAACATTTGCCTCTATTGCCTTATGCAAAACTAAAAAGAACTGGCGTAAATTGATTTTACAAATTAACAATTTACCAATTACAAATCCAGATATTGTAACTGCGCTTGGACTTTTATTATTATTTGTTTCCTTTAGAATAAGTAGAGGTTATTTTACAATGCTACTTGCTCATATTTCCTTTTGCACACCTTATGCAATTGTAAATATTTATCCTAAAATTAAAGCTTTAGATGAAAATTTAATTGAAGCGGCAATGGATTTAGGTGCTAAGCCTAAGGAAGCAATTAGAAAGGCAATTATTCCGCAAATTAAATCAACTGTTTTCGCTGCCGCAGCTATTAGCTTTACAATGAGCTTTGATGATTTTGTTATATCTTATTTTACAGGGGGAACAGATCAAAATATCTCAACGCTTATTTATTCTCAACTAAAGAAAACAAATCCAACATTTAATGCCTTATCAACATTAATTATTTTGTTTATTGTTTTAAAAATTATATTTGATAAAATTAAAGAATCTAGAAAAAAGGAAGAAAATTAAATGAAAAGAAAATTATTTGCTATTCCAATGGCACTTTTATGTGGTGCTTCATTATATGGTTGTACTAGTAAGGAAACTCTTGTTTTATATAACTGGGGTGAATATATTGATAATTCTAATATGGATGGTGTCAATTTAATTAAGAAATTTGAACGTGAATACAATTGTAAGGTGAAAACTCCTTATTTTGATTCAAATGAAGCAGCAATTACTTCAATGGAAACTGAAAGCTATGATATTGTTATTCCAAGTGAATATGCAATTGAGCAGCTAGCCTTAGCTGATAAAATTGAAGAAATTGATTGGTCATTGGTTGAAGGCTTTACTAAGGATGATATCTCAACTCCTCTAAAAACGATGCTTACTAATTTAAATTCAGGAGAAAACGGCTTTGATTTTTTGAAATATTCTGTACCTTATTTTTTTGGTAGTGTAGGAATTTGCTATAATAAAGCTAATGTAAGCCTTGATGATTTAAAGAAAGAGGGCTGGAATATCTTTAAAAATGAGAAATATCGTAATAGAGTTGCTTATTATGATTCATCTCGTGATGGTTTTATGGTTCCATTAAAGGCTTTAGGCTATTCGATGAATACAACTAATGAAACAGAGGTAGATGAGGCCTATAGCTGGCTTACAGATATGAAGAGTAAGGTTAATCCATCATTTAAAACTGATGAGCTTTTAAGTGAGGTTCCTGAAAAAAACAATAATATTGATTTAGCTTTAATGTATTCAGGAGATGCAATTTATACAATTAGACTTGCTAAGGAAAAAAATTATGAGTTAGGCTTTTATCTTCCAAGTAGTGAT
>CALCWU010000047.1 GCA_937905855.1 uncultured Mollicutes bacterium | reverse complement strand
GTGCTTGGCTTTCTTTAAAGATTTTTGAATATTATGAATATACAAAGGATTTAAAATTTCTAAATAAATATTTTTCTATAATTTTGGATGCAGTGATTTTCTTTAAAGAAAATTTAACCTATGTTGATAATGAATACAAAATGATTCCTTCTCTTTCACCTGAAAATAGCTATATTTTAAATGGAGATGTATTGCATTTATGTAGTGGTGCAACAATGGATAGTGAAATTTTATATGATCTATTTTCTACATATCTTAAAGCAATAGCTATTTTAAATATTAAAGACAAATATGATATTTCTAATATTTTAAATCATTTACCAAAGCTTAAAATTGGTAAATATGGTCAAATAGTAGAATGGAATGAGGATTATGAAGAAAATGAACCAGGACATCGTCATATTTCCCAGCTTTATGCTCTATATCCTTCAAATCAAATTAACTATGAAAATAAAGAGCTAATGGATGCTGCTTCAAAAACAATAGAGCGAAGATTAGCAAATGGTGGTGGTCATACTGGTTGGTCGGCAGCTTGGCTTATGAATATGGCTATAAGATTAAGAGATACTAATTTATTTATTGAATTATTAAATAAATTCAAAAATAATTCCCTATCCAAAACAAATCTAGATCTACATCCACCATTTCAAATAGATGGAAACTTTGGAGTAGGTAGTGCTATTTATGAAATGCTTATTTATAATGGCAAGGATTATATTGAGCTTTTACCATTGAAATATTTAAGCGATGGTGAATTTTTTGGCGCCAAGGTTAAGGGAGACTTTACAATTTCCTTTAAATTTGAAAATTATCTAGTTACATATTTAAAAATAGAGGGACGACCTAATTCTAAATTAAAAATAAAGGCTAATTATAAAATTAACGTACCATTAGAAATAGCATTAAACAAAAATGGTGTCATTGAATTTAAATAATTTATCAATAGCTTACCATATGGTGAGCTATATTTTTGGAATTTTGTGATTTAAGTTGCATTTATAAATGGAATTTTGTGATTTTTAGTGTTTATTTAATCGAAATTTTGTGATAAAATAATTATGGAGGCCTGGTAAATTATGTTAAAGCGTAAAATTGATAATTATTTAATTGAGTGGAAAAAGAATGATGATAGGCTACCATTAATAATTAAAGGTGCTAGACAAATTGGTAAGACAAAATCAATAGAAAAATTCGGAAAAGAAAATTATGAATATATGGTTGAAATAAATTTTGTACTTCAAAAACAGTACAAAGATATTTTTGATGATGGATTTGATGTTGATACAATTTTGCAAAACATATCATTTAAAAATCGAGATGTTAAATTTGTGCCAGGCAAAACATTGTTCTTTTTTGATGAAATTCAAGATTGTATAAATTGTGCCACTAGTCTTAAATCATTTAAGCTTGATGGAAGATTTGATGTAATTTGTTCAGGATCATTAATGGGAATAAATTATAAAGAAATTGAATCGGTAAGTGTTGGTTATAAAGAAGATTATGCTATGTATTCAATGGATTTTGAAGAATTTTTATGGGCAAAAGGCTTTAAGGAAGAACAAATAAACAATTTATATGAAAAAATGCATTTGATTAAACCATTAGGTAATGTTGAATATGAAGCCTATTTAAAAGCATTTCATGAATATATGGTTATTGGAGGTATGCCTAAGGTAGTTGATAACTTTATAAAAAATAAGAATTTTTTAGACACTTTAAAGCTTCAAAGACAGATAATTTTAGATTATGAAGAGGACATAACCAAATATACAAATGGATTAGATAAGGCTAAGGTATTAAATGTCTATCGAAAAATACCATTGTTCTTAGGTAAAGATAACAAAAAATTTCAAATTTCTAAAATTGCACCAGGCGCAAGAAATAGAGAATATATAGGCGTTGTAGATTGGTTAACAAATGCCGGTATTATAAATCAGTGCTTTTGTATGGAAAGCTTAGAATTACCTCTTAAGGGAAATTATAATCCAGATAATTATAAGCTATACTTTATGGATACAGGATTATTGGTGGCTTCGCTAGATGATGAGGCCTCAAATGATTTGATGGAAACAAAAAATTATGGTACCTATAAGGGAGCTTTATATGAAAATATTGTTGGAGATATGCTAGTGAAAGCTGGATATTCGTTATTTTTCTACCGAAATGAAAAATCGACATTAGAAATGGATTTCTTTGTAAGAGATGCTAATTCATTAATTCCTGTTGAGGTTAAAGCACGTGATGGTGCAACTGTTTCGTTAAATAAACTAATTAATGATGAAAAGTATAGTGATATTAAATACGGAATTAAACTTTGTGAAAAGAACATAGGCTTTAATGGTAAGTTTTATACTTTTCCATATTTTCTTGTATTCTTATTAAGAAAATTTTTAGCTGATAAAAAGCATTAAATGTTTTCTTATTAAGAAATATTGCTTCAACAGTTGCAGATAATAATAAATCAAAAAATGGCGTAATTACAATGTTTTATGTCTTTTTTAGTTTAAAAAATGTTGTATGGAAATACTAAAGGACTCAGTTTTAAGCCGAGTCCTTTAATATTTAAGCTATTAAATTAAGAACAAAAAATTTGTTAACATCATTCGTTTTCAAGAGCTTCAATATAGGTGCGTTGTTCATTATAATAGTTTCTTTTAAATCTTTCTTGAGATTGTAAATGTTTTACAAACAGAATGGCTGCCTCATCTAATTGGACTCTTTCTTGTTCATTACAATCTGTTCTGAAAATATAACGACCATCATTTATTTTGGTAAAAAGAGCATTGAAAATTTCAGTCATATTAATCTTAATTGCCGGTGCATCATCTAAATAGTAGCATTTAAATGCTGCAGTTAAAGAATCGTCACCAAAGGAAGTATTGTCCTTTAAATCATTCTTTTTAAATTTGGACCACTCGGTAGCTTGATTTTTACCAGTGTAACCAGATAAAACGAATTCAAAAAAACGATAAAATGGAGATTTTTTAAAATACAATACATTTTCTTGTTTTTTAATAAATATTGTTAAAGCATAAAGCTTTAATGCAATATCATCTTGTTTAATATTTGGATCATCAAATGGTAATTTTTTGGCTTAAACATATTCGGCAAAATCGTTATGTAATTTTCCATCCCAAAAATTATTATTTGAAACTTGGTAGTAAATTGATGCTAAAACGTTCATAATATAGAAGTTATTAAATTTAATTCTTCCACATTGCTTTAGTGTATATAGCTTTTTTTGCTCATTTTCACCAATAAGATATTTGTTAGAGGTCATAAAATAATCATTCCTTTTTGTGTAGATGTATCTTAGTATAATTATATAATGTTTATATTATTTTTCAATATTTGACAATTCAAAAATTAATTGTAACAAATAAAACATTAGTAATGATTCGCCAGTTAATAAAATTGAAAAAATAAAAATGGCGTAATTACAATGCTTTTTGCTTATTTAATTATAAAATGTGTTGTATGGAAATATTATTTAGCTTGATAAAAAATACCTTTTTTAAATGAAAGAAAGATTGGTAAACCAAAAAGAAAATTTAACAGTCCAGCAAATATTACTAAATCAAGCTCTACAAAATATGTTCGATTAGTAATGATTTGTAATAAAGCAATTATAGCACCTGCTAGTCCTGAAAAGATGGTTAAGCCAAAGCTTAAATTTTTTTGAATTCTTGTGGCTATTTCTTTTTCGTGTATCTTATTTAGATAAATAAGATAGCTAATTCCAAATACAATTGTAATAAGAGGAATT
>CALCWU010000046.1 GCA_937905855.1 uncultured Mollicutes bacterium | reverse complement strand
TAGTCTTCAATAAAAAGTCTCTCTTTTCGTGTCTAAAAACTTGACATAGATCCAAGTTTTAAATAAAAATAAAAAAAGAATAAGTATATTTCTAATACTTATTCTATAATTTCTGCCATATAGCCAATCTTAATTAAAAGATTTCTAATTGCATTTTTATTAACTTCTTCTTCATAATGAATTGTTATTATTTTATTCTTATTATCAAATACTGGATAAATATTTCTATCTCTTGCAAAAACCTGATTTAATTCTAAAATCCATTTATAGCCACGAACACCAGTAATTTTTATCTTAAATGAACCAATAAATTTTCTACCAGCCATTTCTTTTTCAATTTGCTTTTGACTTTTATGAGCCTTTGAATATTTAAAAACATAATATGGAACTAAAATTAATAACAAAACAATTATTGCCCCTATAACTGTATAAGGGTTCTTTTCATTTGCTAAAAGCATTATATCAACTCCAAAATAGAATATGCTATTATTATACCCTATTTTAAGCAAAAAGAAAAGAACCTAAAAGGTTCTTATTCTACAAATGCAACGATTGCCATAGGAGCAGCATCTCCACGACGGAAACCAGTCTTTATAACACGAGTATATCCACCATTACGAGTTGCAAACTTAGGAGCAATTTCACTAAATAATTTTTGAATTGCATACTTGCCATCTGAATCCTTTTCAAAACGAACAAGTTGTGCAGCTTGACGTCTAGAATGAAGAGTATTAGTCTTACCTAGAGTAACCATTCTATCAGCTAGCTTCTTAACTTCTTTAGCTTTTGCTTCAGTAGTTTCAATTTGACCATTAATAATTAAGTCAGTAACTAAATCACGAAGTAATGCCTTACGTTGAGCGGAATTACGACGTAGTCTACTATAACCTGCCATACTTATAACTTCCTCCTTGTAAATTAGTCTTTTCTAAATCCAAGGCCTAAAGCCTCTAATTTTTCTTTAATCTCTTTTAATGACTTACGTCCTAAATTACGAACCTTCATCATATCTTCTTCTGACTTAGAAGAAAGTTCAGCAACAGTATTTAAAGCTGCACGTTTTAAGCAGTTATAAGAACGAACTGATAAATCTAATTCATCAATTGTCATTTCAAGTTTACGGTTGTGGCTTTCGCACTCAGGCTCAGTCATAAATTCTCCTGAAGCCTTCTCGCTTAATTCAACCATTACCTCTAAGTGCTCAATCATCATCTTAGAAGCAATTGCAATTGCCTCCTTAGCAGTAATTGAACCATTAGTTGTAACTTCAATTGTAAGCTTATCATATGATGCAACATTTCCCTCATTACGAGTTTTTTCAACGTTGAAGCTTACATTAGTAACTGGTGTATAAATTGAATCAATTGCAATAACACCAACACTATGATTATATGCTTTATTCTTATCAGCACCAACAAATCCTACACCACGACGAACTGTTAGGTACATACTTAAATTACCACCAGCTGATACAGTTGCGATATGTTGTTCAGGATTAATAACCTCTACTTCGCTTCCATGAATGAAATCAGCAGCTGTTACTTCTCCTTCTTGCTTATGTAATTCTACAGTTGTTTCGAAATTAGGATCATCAGAATCAACCTTTAGAACTACCTTCTTTAAATTTAATATGATAGTGATAACATCTTCAACAACGCCATCAACATTCATAAATTCATGCTCGGCTCCATCAATTTTTACGTTGACGAAAGCTGCACCAGGTAGAGATGATAATAAAGTTCTACGAAGTGCATTTCCTAATGTAATACCGAAACCTCTCTCTAATGGAGTAACTTCAAATTTAGCATAGCTACCATTTGGAGATATTTCTAGAATACTAGTTTTTGGTTTTTCAAATTTTAAATCTTTCATAATGGGCCTCCTATATCTTATTTTGTGTTCCTACAAAACTATCCACGAGGACGTTTAGGTGGACGACAACCATTATGAGGAACTGGTGTTACATCTGTAATAGTTGTAATCTCTAAGCCTGCAACTTGAAGAGAACGAATTGCAGCTTCTCTTCCTTGACCAGGACCCTTTACAGATACATCTACTTTTACAACGCCTTGATCCTTAGCTGATTTAGCAGCTGCTTCACTTGCCATTTGGGCAGCAAATGGAGTAGACTTACGACTACCCTTGAATCCAAGAGCACCAGCACTAGCCCAAGAAATTACATTTCCAGCTGGATCAGTGATTGTAACGATTGTATTATTGAAAGTCGAATGAATATGAGCAACGCCAACTGGGCAATTTCTCTTCACACGACGCTTAGTTACTTTACGTGCCATGATTTATTCCTCCTTAAGCTTTCTTCTTCTTAGCAATAGTGTGTTTAGGTCCCTTGCATGTACGAGCATTATTTCTCGTATTTTGACCACGGCAAGGTAAACCCTTACGATGGCGGATACCACGATAACAACCAATTTCCATTAAGCCCTTAATATTAAGAGCAACCTCACGACGAAGATCACCTTCTACGTGATATTTGCTGATTTGACTACGAATTGCACTTAATTGCTCTTCAGTCAAGTTCTTTACACGGATGTCTTCAGCAACACCGGCATCCTTTAAAATTTTCTTTGATGTTGGAAGTCCAATACCATAAATATATGTTAAGGAAATCACAACTTGTTTTTCATTTGGAATATCTACACCTGAAATACGTGCCATATCTGTGCACCTCCTAATTTTCTATCCTTGTCTTTGTTTATGTTTTGGGTTTTCGCAAATAACCATTATACGGCCTTTACGTTTAATAACTTTGCATTTATCACAAATTGGTTTTACTGATGGTCTAACTTTCATCTTCAATACCTCCGATTTACTTTTGTCTATATGTGATTCTTCCACGTGTTAAATCATAAGTAGAAAGCTCTACTGTAACATTATCACCTGGTAAAATGCGTATGTTGTTCATGCGGATTTTACCAGAAACGTGGGCAACGACTTGATGTCCATTTTCAAATTGAACAATAAATTTTGTGTTTGGTAACACTTCTAATACTTTACCTGTCATTTCAATGACATCGTCTTTTTTAGCCATAACGCTAACCTCCTTAAATGTGGGATTCAAACGAGTATCACAACCATTCTAAGCAGGAACTAAATTGTTCCTGCAGCAGTTGTGTAATTGCTTATTTACTTAAAGCAAGCTTAATATCAGCAAATACATGGTCGACAGGTTGGTCACCATTAACAGTTTTTAATAAACCTTGTTTTTCATAATAAGCTAAAAGTGGAGCAGTTTGAGAATCATAGACAGCTAAACGGTTAACTGCAGTTGATTCAGTATCATCAGCTCTTTGGATTAATGCGCTACCGCAGTTATCGCAAATACCTTCAGTTTTTGGTTTATTAAATTCAATATGGTATGTAGCTCCACATGTTTTACAAACACGACGGCCTACCATACGGCGAACTAATATTTCTCTTGCTACATTAACATCTAATACAGCATCAAGTTTAACATTTTGTTCAGATAAAATTTTATCTAAAGCCTCTGCTTGAGCAATAGTTCTTGGGAAACCATCCAACAAGAAGCCATTTTTACAATCAGGCTCTAGTAATCTCTCTTTAACAATTCCGATTGTAACCTCATCCGGAACTAAGGCACCCTTATCCATATATCCCTTTGCAGTCATACCCAAAGCAGTTTGGTTTTTAATAGCTGCACGGAACATATCACCAGTTGAGATATGAGGAATATTGTAAAATTTTGTTATATTTACAGCCTGAGTACCTTTTCCAGCACCAGGTCTTCCCGTAATTAATAAACGCATTTTTTCCTCCTAATTAATCTAAGAAACCTTTGATTTCCTTAGTTTCAGAAATTGTCTCTAATTGCTTAAATGTTTGAATTGCAACACCTACAACGATAATTAGTGATGTACCACCAATTGTTATAACTGAAGCCTCAGATGTAGTAAAGCCAAAAGCCTTTGATACAATAATTGGGACTAAAGCTAAAACAGTTAAATAGGTTGCACCTATCAAAGTAATTCTAAACAACATACGAGATAATTGCTTCTTTGTTTCTTCACCTGGACGATATCCTGGAATAAACGCAGCCTGTTGATCTAGGTTTTCGCTTATTTTATCAGGATCAACCATCATAAATGAATAGAAGAAGCTAAAGAAATAAATTAATACAATATATAATACAATACCAATAGGTTGATTATATGAGAATATTTGATCAATCCAATATGCACCCTGTGAGCTAGATGTTGAAAGTCCCATAATACCTACAATAGTTAGAGGTATTGACATTAATGTTGAAGCGAAAATTACTGGAATTACGCTTGCACTATTAAGCTTAACAGGAATTCCATCATTATTAGATGCTTGACGGTTTGAATATTGAACTGGAATTTTACGAGTAGCACCCTCAAAGAATACAACTCCTAAAATCATTATAATATATAATAAGATAATGACAATAAAGCAAGTAAGATGTGCTCCTGTAAATCCACTACCAAAATATTTATTCCATAATGTAGTAAACATAGTAGGGATTGAGGCGATAATACCAGCTGAAATTATCATTGAAGAACCATTTCCAATACCATGACGAGTTATTAAATCTGCAAGCCACATAGTAAATGCTGAACCAGCAGTTATAACAATTGCCATATAAATATAGAATAACCAGAATTGATCCTTATAAACTAAAATAGAACCAATTAATACGTTCTCAGGACGACTACCAAGACCGAACAATAAAGCTAAAGCCTGAATCATGGCTAAAACTACGGTTGTATATCTAGTCCATCTATTTAGTTTAACTTTTCCAACTTCACCTTGTTCTGAATATTCCTTAAACTTAGGAATAATAAGCTGAAGCATTTGAATAATAATAGATGCTGTAATGTATGGTGAAATACCAAGAGCTAAAATTGAAAACTTGGATAAGCCACCACCACTAAACGCATTTAATATTGTAAGGAAATCATTTCCCTTAATTGTTTCAGTTATTGCTTTTGTATCAATAAGTGGAATAGGAATATAAGTTCCTGCTTTAAATACAAGTAAAAGAATGAATGTATATATGATTTTTAAAACTATATCTCGATTACCTAAAATCTTCTTTAGTTTTTCAAACATTATTACATCACCTCAACGCTTCCGCCAAGCTTCTCTATAGCTTCTTTAGCGCTAGCAGAGAATTTCTTTGCCTTAACGGTTAACTTTTGAGTTAATTCTCCTTGACCTAAAACTTTTACACCATCCAATTCCTCTTTGATAATACCATTTTTAATTAATAATTCTGGTGAAACAACTGTGCCATTTTCAAAAACATTTAATTGTTCAAGATTAACAATTGCATATGTCTTATGACAATGACTATTGAAACCTCTCTTTGGTAAACGTTGGAATAAAGGTAATTGTCCTCCTTCAAATCCTGGACGAACGCCACCACCTGAACGTGAGTTTTGACCTTTGCTACCTTTACCAGAAGTCTTACCTAGACCACTACCAATTCCACGTCCAAGACGTTTCTTAGCATGTCTAGCTCCTTTAACTGGGCTTAATTCATTTAACATTATCTGGCACCTCCTTATTTCTTTACAACTTTAACCATATGAGCTATAGTTGCAATTTGACCTTTAATTGCTTCATTTTCCTCTTTAACAACTGTTTGACCAATTTTAGTTAGTCCTAGAGCTTTTGCAGTTTTAACTTGGTTTGGCTTACGGCCAATTAAACTTTTAACTAGTGTAACTTGATACATAATTAATTACCCCAAAATCTCTTCAACAGTTTTGCCACGACGAGCAGCTACTGTCTCAACAGTTTGTAATTTAGTTAATCCATCAATTGTTGCTCTAATAACATTGATTGGAGTTGCTGATCCTAAAGACTTAGATAGGATATCAGTGATACCTGCTAATTCTACAACTGCACGAACTGGACCACCAGCAATAACTCCGGTACCAGCACTAGCAGGACGTAGAACTACTCTACCTGCGCCATATACACCAGTTACTTCATGAGGAATAGTTGAATTAACTGTTGCAACATAGACCATATTTTTCTTTGCATTTTCGATGGCCTTCTTTATTGCATCTGGTACCTCAGTTGCCTTACCAGTACCAAAGCCAACGTTACCTTTTCTGTCGCCAATTACAACAACAGCTGCAAAACGGAAACGTCTACCACCCTTAACAACCTTCGTTACACGGTTGATTGTTACAACACGCTCTTCGAATTCTGGTTGTTCTACTTCTTCATTACGTTGATCACGATTATTAGCCATAGTAATGAGTCCTCCTTTAGAATTCTAAGCCGGCTGCACGAGCTGCTTCAGCTAATGCCTTAACACGGCCATGATATAAATAACCACCACGGTCGAAAACTACGCTCTTAATATTTAAAGCTAAAGCGCGTTTTGCAATTGCATCACCAACAACAGTTGCTGCTTCAACATTGCTTCCGCAAGCGATATTTAATTCTTTTTCAAGTGATGAAGCACTACATAAAGTAGTTCCCTTTTCATCATCAATAATTTGTGCATAAATTTGCTTGTTAGAACGGAAAACATTTAAACGTGGTCTAGAAGGAGTTCCTATAACAGTTTGACGGATACGTAAATGTCTCTTTTGACGACTAACATTTTTAGATACTTGATTAATCATATTTTAGTACTCCCTTCCTACTACTTTTTAGCAGTTTTTCCTTCCTTACGACGTACATGCTCATCGCTATAACGAATACCTTTTCCTAGATAAGGCTCAGGCTTACGTGTCTCACGAATCACTGCCGCAAATTGTCCTACTGCTTGTTTATCAGTTCCTGAGATAATTATAATTGTATTTTTAGGTAATTCAACTGTAATTCCAGCAGGAACCTCTAGTTCAACGGGATGAGAATAACCAGCAGATAATACAAGCTTCTTACCTTGTAAAGCTGCACGGTAACCAACACCCTCGATTTCTAATTGTTTCTTAAATCCTTCAGATACACCAACAATCATATTATGAAGCACAGCACGAGTAGTACCATGTAACATCTTAGTTTGCTTGTCATCATTAGGACGTTTTACAACACAAGTTGATCCCTCAACTTCAATTGTCATTTCGTGATTGAATTTGAAGCTTAGCTCTCCTTTAGGGCCTTTAACTGTTACAAAATTATCTTCTGCAACGTTAACACTAACACCTGCAGGTATTGCTATATGCTTATTACCAATACGAGACATTTAAAACACCTCCTGTAAATTTTTATAAATTACCAAATATATGCTAATACTTCTCCACCAATGTTTAACTTACGAGCTGCTTTATCAGTCATAACACCTTGGGAAGTAGAGATAACAGCTATTCCTAAACCATTTAAAACCTTAGGAAGCTTCTCTGCATTTGCATAAACTCTTAAACCAGGCTTACTTACTCTCTTTAAGCCTTTGATAACAGCTTCATTATTAGCTGTATATTTTAAAACGATCTTAGTAACGCTCTTTAAATCAGCGCTAACAGTATAATCAACGATGAATCCTTCATTCTTTAAAACTTCAAGAATAGCAGTCTTTAAAGATGATGTAGGAAGTTCAACTGTTTCATGATGCATCTTGCTAGCATTTCTAATGCGAGTTAGCATATCTGCAATTGGATCTGTCATATGTTTCTTCCTCCTTCCATTACTTGGAAAAAAATTTTATTACCAGCTAGCTTTTTTAACGCCTGGAATTTGTCCCTTATAAGCTAAATCACGGAAACAAAGACGGCATAACTTAAACTTAGCCATTACAGCATGTGGACGACCACAACGCTCACAACGTGTATATTCACGTGAGCTATATTTTTGCTTTCTATGATTCTTAACAATCATTGATGTTTTTGCCATAGTTCGATTTCCTTTCTACTTTCTAAAAGGCATACCCATTAATTGTAATAAGGCACGTCCCTCTTCATCACTTTGAGCAGTTGTAACAATAACGATATCCATACCGCGAACCTTCTTAACCTTATCAAAGTTAATTTCAGGGAAAATTAATTGTTCCTTAATACCCAAAGTATAGTTACCACGGCCATCAAGTGCAGTATTAACACCATGGAAATCACGTACACGAGGTAGGGCAATTGATACAAGCTTATCGAAGAATTCATACATATGCTCTCCTCTTAAAGTAACCTTGCATCCAATAGGCATACCTTCACGTAATTTGAAGTTTGCAATTGATTTCTTAGCTCTAGTAACTACTGGCTTTTGGCCTGCAATTAATGTTAATTCTTCAATAGCATCATCTAAAACTTTAGAGTTTGCAACAGCATCTCCACATCCCATATTGATAACGATCTTATCTAATCTAGGAAGTTGCATTGAAGAAGAATAATTGAATTTCTTTTGTAATTCTGCCTTTACAGAAGTTTGATATTTTTCTTGTAAACGATTCATTTTTTATCTCCTCTTCCGTAAATTATTTAAATTCATAGTTAGATTTCTTAGAAACTCTAACCTTACTAGTTTTTCCATCTTTACCAGTAACAACCTTAACACTAACACGTGTTGGTTGATTCTTAGTTGGGTCTAATAGCATAACGTTACTTGCATCAATTGGAGCCTCAATCTCGATAATGCTTCCAGTTTGATTCATTTGAGTTGGCTTTTGATGCTTTTTAACCTTATTTACGCCCTCAACTAAAACCTTATTTGTTTTTGGATAAACAGCAATAATCTTTCCAGTTGTAGGAACCTTATTACCTTTTTTATCAACAGTATACTTATCTTTACCTGCAATAACTACTACAGTATCTCCAGTTTTTAATTGCATATGCGCACCTCCTTATAGTACTTCGGGAGCTAAAGAAACAATTTTCATGAAATTCTTATCACGTAATTCTCTAGCTACTGGTCCGAAAATACGAGTTCCACGTGGGGTTAAATCGTCACGGATAATTACAGCTGCGTTCTCATCAAACTTAATGTATGAACCATCTGCTCTATGAACACCATATTTAGAACGAACGATAACGGCTTTTACAACGTCACCCTTCTTAACTGTTCCATTTGGAGCAGCATCCTTAACAGAACAAACAACGATATCACCAACGTTAGCATATCTATGTAATGCCCCACCTAAAATTTTAATTATTAATAACTCACGTGCTCCACTATTATCAGCAACCGCAAGTCTTGTCTCTTGTTGAACCATGAGAGTACCTCCTTTCAAGAACTAATAAATATTAAACTGACTCTTTTGTCTTAACCACTTCAACTAAACGATAGCTAACAGTTTTAGCTAGTGGTCTTGTTTCCATGAATTTTACAACGTCGCCTACTTTAGCAACATTTTGCTCATCATGAACATGAAATTTACTAGATTTCTTAACACGCTTCTTGTATAATCTATGTACACCAAAAGTATCAACAGACACAACGATTGTTTTATCCATTTTATCAGAAACTACAGTTCCTGTAAAAGTTTTACGACTATTACGTTCCATGTTGTCCTCCTTATTCTGCTCTCTTTGTAGACATTTCAGTTAAAACTGTCTTTAGTCTAGCGATAGTTTTTCTGATTTCACGCATACGAGCAGGCTTTTCTACATTACCAAGAGCAGCTTGAAACTTTAGATTAAATAACTCTTCTTTTAAATCAGCGATTTTTGCATTGATTTGTTCTTCGCTCATTGATCGAATTTCTTTAGCTTTCATCATTGCTCGTCACCTACTTTTTTAACAATTTTAGTTTTGATTGGTAATTTATGAGAAGCAAGTCTTAAAGCCTCGCGAGCAACCTCTTCAGATACGCCACCAACTTCAAACAAAATTAAATTTTCTTTAACTACAGCAACCCAAGTTTCTGGTGAACCTTTACCAGATCCCATACGTACCTCTAGAGGCTTTTTAGTCTTAGCTAAGTGTGGGAATACTTTAATCCAAACTTGACCTTCACGGTTCATTTGTCTTGTAATAGCAATACGAGCTGCTTCAATTTGGCGGTTAGTTAACCAACAACCCTCAAGGGCCTTTAGTCCATATTCACCAAATGCTAATTCAGTACCGCCTTTTGCTAATCTATCCTTATAGTATACACGATGAGGACGACGGTATTTCACTCTTTTAGGCATTAACATAATTATTTACCTCCTTTAGAGCTTTGGTTGTTTTCTTTCTTGCCTGCTTTATTGAATTTTCCTTCAGGCTTTCCTTCTGGTCTAGGACGACGTTGAGGACGATCAACAGGACGAACCTTCATTTCAAGGATTTCACCCTTATAAATCCATACCTTAACACCTAACTTACCATAAGTTGTATGTGCCTCAGCTACAGCATAGTCGATATCAGCACGAAGAGTTGTTAGAGGAACTTGACCCTCATTATAACCTTCGCTACGAGCCATTTCAGCTCCACCAAGACGTCCAGAAATTAATGTCTTAGCACCCTTTGCTCCAGCCTTTAAAGCTCTTTGAATAGCAACCTTTTGAACACGACGGAAAGATGCACGTGCTTCAAGTTGCTCCGCAATTGATTTTGCAACTAATGTAGCATCAAGTTCAGGTTTCTTGATTTCTACTACATTCATTATAATTTCTCTTTTAGTTATGAAGCTTAATTCTTTAACTACAGCGTTTTTAGTTTCAGCTTCACGGCCAATTACAGTACCTGGCTTACCAGTATAAACTGTAACTTTTACCTTGTCATTCTTTGAACCCTTTAAACGTTCAATAACGATACGAGATAATGCAGCCTTCTTATATACATTTTCAAGATACTCACGGATTTTAATGTCTTCTAATAATAAATCAGCAACATTAGCCTTATCAGCATACCAAGCAGCATCCCAATCACGGTTGATACCAACACGTAATCCAACTGGACTAACTTTTTGACCCATGGTTTCTCCTCCTACTTACTTTCTTTCTCAGCGACAACTACAGTGATATTACAAGTTCTCTTTGTAATTACATCACCACGACCTTTAGCACGAGGGAACATTCTCTTCATACGAATTCCATCAGTAACATAGCAAGTCTTTACGTATAAATCGCTTTGATTCATATTATGATTATGCTCTGCATTAGCACATGCAGACTTTAATACTTTAACTACTGCTTCACAAGCTCTTTTGTTTGTTAAGTTTAAAATTGCGTAAGCTTCATTAACATCCTTGCCGCGAATTGAATCAACAACAAGGCGAGCTTTACGAGGAGTCATGCGAACAGTATTTGCAATTGCTTTAGCTTCCATTGTTTATTTTCCTCCTCTTACTTCGCTTTCTTATCAGCGTCATGTCCATGATAAGTTCTAGTTGGAGCGAATTCTCCTAATTTATGACCTACCATGTCTTCTGTTATATATACAGCAACATGCTCACGACCATTATATACTCCTAATGTATGTCCTACAAATGAAGGGAATATAGTTGATCTACGAGACCATGTTTGAATTACTTTATTTTCACCAGCGGCATTTTGTGCTTCAATTTTCTTTAATAATGATTCATCACAAAATGGTCCTTTTTTTACTGAACGAGCCACAGTGTTTCCTCCTTCCAACTAATTATTTATCGTTTCTTCTACGAACGATTAATTTGCTAGAAGCCTTCTTACTCTTACGAGTCTTTAAGCCTAAAGCTGGTTTACCCCAAGGTGTAACTGGGTTAGCTCTACCGATAGGAGCCTTACCTTCACCACCACCATGTGGGTGATCATTAGGGTTCATAACTGAACCACGAACTTCTGGACGTAAGCCCATATGACGAGCGCGTCCTGCTTTACCGATACGAACTAATTCATGAGATTCATTACCTACAACACCGATTGTAGCCTTGCAAGTACCTAAAACCTTACGAACCTCGCCGCTTTGTAATCTAACTAAAACGTAATTTTCCTCACGTCCTAGGATTTGAGCAGATGTACCAGCACTACGAACTAATTGTCCACCCTTGCCAGGATGTAATTCAATATTATGAATTAAGCTACCAACTGGGATTAAACGAATTGGAAGTGCATTTCCTGTCTTGAAATCATTTATTTCGCCAGAAATAATTGTTTGACCAACTTCTAATCCTTTAGGTGCTAGAATATATCTCTTTTCACCATCAGCATAAACAACTAATGCGATGTTTGCGCTACGATTTGGATCATATTCAATAGTAGCAACCTTAGCAGGAATGCCATCCTTATTTCTCTTGAAATCAATGATACGATATTTTTGCTTTACTCCGCCACCTTGATGACGAACTGTAATTCTACCTGTGTTATTACGGCCTGCATTCTTGTGTAGAGGTGCTAATAATGATTTCTCAGGAGTATCAGTTGTAATTTCTTCAAATGTAGAAACACTCATGTTTCTATGTCCATTAGATGTTGGTTTATAATATCTAATTGCCATTTTATTTTCCTCCTATAATTAAATTTCGAATGCTTCAATCTTGTTATCCTTAGCAAGCTTGCAAATAGCCTTCTTATAAGCTTGAGTATAGCCTTCATGTTGACCAACTCTCTTATGCTTTGGATGAACAGTGATTGTAGATACTGACATAACCTTAACCTTAAAAATTGTCTCTACAGCATTTTTAATTTCGATTTTATTAGCATCTAATGCAACCTTAAATGTATATTTGTTATAATTTTCCTTTAACTTATTAGTCTTTTCAGTAATGATTGGACCCTTAATAATATCATAAACATTCTTCATATTACTTCAAAGCCTCCTCATAATACTTTATTGCAGCTTCAGTAACTACAACCTTGTCATAACATAAAATGTCATAAACAGAAGCACTGTTAGCTGTTAGAACAATAGTTCCAGAAACATTTGCAGATGATAATACTAAATCAGGAGTGAATTCCTCAACAGTACAAACCATTAAAGTCTTTCCTTGTGCATTAATATTATTTAAGAATTGAATAAAATTCTTAGTCTTAATTTCTTCAAATTTTACAGAATCAACTGCAATTAATTTACCACTTTGTACTTTATATGATAAAGCTGATTTTAAACCTAATCTCTTTACCTTCTTATTAAGCTTAAATGCATAGCTTCTTGGAGTTGGTCCAAATACGGTACCACCACCACGCCATTGAGGAGCACGAATACTACCTTGACGAGCACGTCCTGTACCCTTTTGCTTCCAAGGCTTACGACCTCCACCAGAAATCTCACTACGACCCTTAGTATCGTGAGTTCCTTGACGCATAGCAGCTCTTTGAGCATTTACTACATCATAAATAACTTGACGGTTAGGTTCAATTCCGAAGACAGTCTCTTCAAGTACACAATCTTTAACCTTGTCTCCAGCTTGATTTAATAATGCGATAGTTGGCATAATAAATCTCCTTTCCTACTATAAACTCTTTACAGCTGTCTTGATTACAACTAGTCCCTTTTTAGGTCCTGGAACGTTGCCCTTAACTAGGATAACATTCTTTGTAGCATCAACGGCTGCAATAGTTAAATTTTGTAATGTTACAGTTTCATGTCCCATGTGTCCTGGCATCTTCTTACCTTTAAGATTACCTTTGATTGCACCCATAGAACCAACTATACGGTGACATGCAGATGTACCGTGGCTCATACGAAGACGAGCATGATTGTAGCGTTTAATAGTACCTGCAAATCCTTTACCCTTTGACGTACCAGTAACATCTACAACATCACCTGCTGCAAATATATCACACTTAATTTCTTGACCCACTGTATAAGATACTAACTCATTTCCTTGTGCTTCTGAGAAACGGAATTCTCTTATGAAGCGCTTAGGAGCAGTGTTAGCCTTTGCAACGTGTCCTTTTTCTGGTTTGTTGCTTAATGATTCTCTTTTATCCATGAAACCAACTTGAACTGCCTCATAGCCATCATTTTCAACAGTCTTGTGTTGTAAAACAACGTTTGGAGTGCAATCAACTACAGTTACAGGAATAAGATTACCAGCTGCATCGAAAATTTGAGTCATGCCCAATTTTCTGCCTAAGATTCCCTTAGCCATTTGAAATTACCTCTTTCTATAAATTATTATTTTTTAATTACTTCTTTAATACGATATCTACACCACTAGGTAGATCAACATGCATTAAAGCGTCAATTGTTTGTGGAGTTGGATCCACAATTTCGATTAATCTCTTATGAGTTCTACGCTCGAATTGCTCACGAGAATCCTTATTAACGTGAGGTGAACGTAAGATTGTGAAGATTTCCTTTTCAGTTGGAAGAGGAATTGGTCCATTCACCTGTGAACCTGTCTTCTTTACACTATCAACAATTTTCTTTGCTGATGCGTCTAATAATCTGTGATCATAAGACTTTAAACGAATTTTAATTTTTTCTTTTGCCATTTTTATAACTCCTTTCGCCTATAATCTAATGTATAGACTTGCTCCATGGGAAAACCCAGCACACTGTATGACAACGCCTGTCGGTGTGTCAGCAACCTCCCACTTCACAGCCACTTCTTAGTGCCTATAAGACTTGACTATTTTACCATACATTAATAATAAATGCAACACATTTTTTAACTTTTTTTCAAAAAGGTGGTTTTTATGAATTATAATCTTGAATATCATAAAAATTTAAATAAATCTCATATTTTACCTAATTTTATAAAAGGTGCCCAAAGTGGTATAACTAGTCAATTCTTATCCGATATTTTTATATCTCTACTATTGTATAATGAAGATATAATTATAAATGATATAAAAATCAGTGAAGTTCCTGCCTTTTATGCTGCCACTGCCTCTGGAATAACCTTAAGTGTTTTATCAATCTATTTAGATCCATTTGCTCTTGTTCTTTTTTCAACAATTTCTTATGCTTTTGTTTTTAACCTAATTGATTCTAATATAAACAATAAAGAATTTAATATCACACCAAGAGAAATAATTTTTGATACAATAATATCTATTATCCTTATTTATTCTTTTGATCCTACTGCTAAAAATCAATTTTTAAGATACCAAGAAAAAAGGCATTATATCGAGCCACACTATCAAAGAATGGATCGAAATAACGCCCAAGCAATATTTTTTATTGTCCTTGTTTCAACCTATAATTATTTAAAACAAGCTAATAGTAGTATACTTGAATGAATTAATGCATTCTACATTATCTAATTCCTTTGAAATTCTAACCTCACATAAAGAATATCGGTTAAATGAATCCTCAATTTTAGTAATATGCTCAAATTCTAAACAAGTATATGGTGCTTCATTAAAGGAAAATATTATTTCATCAACGCTCTTTAGTTTAATATTTTCATATTCACTAAAGCTAAATGCGCTATCAATTTTCTTTATTGTACCATTAAGAGTTAAATTGTTAATATTACATCTTTCAAATGCAGAAGATATTTCTGCTATATCGGCATTAATTGTAACAAAATTACTAGTGATATAACAAAATGAATTAATTGGTAAAGATATTTCTTTACTAAAATTAACAGTTAAATCGTTACAAATAACATCTGTAAACGCAATACTAGAAAATCCTTCTAAATTATATGTTAAGGATGTATTGGCATCACGATTTAAGCACAAATATAAGAATGTCTTATCCTTATTATATAATGAAGTGCCATCAAAATATAAATAAGGATTATTCTTATCAACATTTAAATACGTATCAAATGTTTTATGATTACTCAAATCTATAATTCCTTTAGATTTTAATTCAAGCTTTTGACCAATATCAAGCTTGCAATAAATTATATCCTCAATATAGGCACTTTCCAAATTAGAATTTAATTTAAAATAATTTAGCTTCCTGTTATTATAGCCTAAAGACTTAAGATTTTTAGCACCATAAATATTATTAACTCCATGAATTGAATTATCTTCAATAACCTCAATACTATCAGGAATATATAAACTACTAGTTTTACCACAAATAGCCTCACTCTTAATAGTGTTTATTTTATAATACTTATTGTTGATATATGCTCTTGAAGGAACGGTAAAAATATCCTTAGGGCTATTTGTTATTGCAGCCGTATCATCATCGATTATTTCAAACTCAAATCCTAAACTTTGAAGCTCCTTGTCATTTTTATATTCTAATCTTGGATAAACATAATCGCTTTCCTTTAATCTAGTGAATAGCCCAACCTTCTTATCATCAACATACCAGCCATTAAATTTCATATTATCAGGAACTTTATAAAATGCCTTAGCATCAGAAAAATAAGTGCTATATGCTCCATTACCAGTATCAACGTGAACTAAATTATTCTCTTTCGTATTAAAATAAATTAAATTACAAACAATTATAACAATTACCACAATGATTGAAATCCAAACAACAGCCTTCTTTTTCATAAAATCACTCCCCAATAGTGTTTTTAGTTATTTTTCATCTCAATATAAGCCATTACAAAAGGACCAACACCCTTGGCATCATTGCTTCCAACACTCTCAGATAAATAATATTCAAGGCTTCCATCACGATATAGTGATGATTCTGGTCCAAGTCCAGCAGTAATACAAATACCATCTAAATTAATACCACTAGAACTAATAGTTAAATACTTTTTGCATATACCATCAAATATTTCAACACCTTTATCATACATAGCTTTATCAAATAAATTTAAATGATAGCCCTTCATTAAAGCATAAGCAATCATTGAGCTACCTGATGTCTCTACATAATTAGTAACATTTCTACCTAGGCCTGTTTTAGGATAATAAAAACCATTAACAAAGACTGTAACATCCTTTTGATCAACAACCTGATAAAACATTTTAGTATCAGAATCCTGATATTCTAATACACCATTAATTGCTTCCTTAAAAATATTAATTAATTCATTTTTATTAGCACTATAGCTATCAGGATATTTTTCAATAACATCAACCAAAGATACAATATACCAACCCATTGATCTTAACCAAAATGATTTTGAACAGCCTGTTTCCTTATCGGCCCAAAAAATAGATTTTGAGCTATCATAGCCATGATAATATAAATGCTTATTTTCATCATACATATTTTTTCTAACCATTTTATATTGATTTAAAATATCATCATAAATAGTCATTTCTTTGCCATTTACCAAAACATTAGTATTGTTATTATTATTGGCATATTCTAAATAGAAAGGATTAGCCATATATAATCCATCAAGCCATACCTGATTAGGATAAACAGTTTTATGCCAAAAATTACCCACATCTGTTCTAGATGTATTAGTTAAAGCAGCATAGGTGGTATTTATAGCCTTAAGATACCTAGAATCATTAGTATATTTATATAAATCAAATAATATTCTACTTTCACAAATATCATCCAAGGCCTGACCATCAAAACCACTCTTTTTAGAATCCTTTAAATTTAAAAAATTCCCTGATTCATCAATATAATAATTAACAAATCTTGTGACAAAGCTTAAATATTTTTGGTCATTAGTCTCTTTATATAGATTCATAAATGAATTAAGCATTACACCATCTATATAATTCCATTTTCCCTTAAAGCTTTCCTGATTCCAGTAAGGAATCATACCTGTTGTATTGTCCATCAAGGATTCAATATAGCCATCAATAGTTTCAAAATATGTTGGCTCATTCTTACTACTTTCGATTAAAGATGATGATTCTAATTTTGATGCTTCACTACTTACTGAAGAACTTATAACAGCTGTTTCACTTTTTGATTCCATGCTTGAATTACTATTGCCACTATCTAATGCACAGCCTGTAAGTGCTAGCATTACTAGAGCCCCTCCCATTAAAAATATTTTTTTCATTTCTATTACCTACTTTTAAATAATCTGTTTATATTATAACAAATTATTTAATTATTTACCACTATCTTTATAATTAGCTAAAACTCTTGCTGAAGGATCATCTACATTGCATCCTGGCCAGTTTCTATTAGGCATCCAAAAATCTACAATCATTTGCGCCTGATTAGGATAAAATTCCTCAAATATCTCACGATATAGTAATGATTCTTTTGTAAATGGTCTTACATAATTATATTTTTTTATTTTTTCATTAAATTCCTCATCACTATAATAGCTATTAGCATATTCCTTTATAATATCAACCATACTATGACCAACAGCATCAGAAAATGCTGCTTTTTCACGATACAAAATATCATGAGGCAAATAATCACCCTCAAAGGCATGTCTTAATAAATATTTACCCTTATTATAGGTATTTAGCTTTAATTTAGGGTCAATACTCATAACATATTTTACAAAAGCAATATCGCCAAATGGCACTCTAGCCTCTAATGAATTAGAGCTTATACATCTATCTGCTCTTAAAACATCATACATATGAAGCTCTCTTACTCGCTTTTGGGCCTCAGCTTGAAATTCTAAAGCACTTGGAGCATAATCAGTATATTTATAACCAAATAGCTCATCTGAAACCTCACCTGTTAATAAAACCTTAACATTTGTTTCTTCTTTTATTTTCTTGCATAATAAATACATACCAACAGAAGCTCTGATAGTTGTTATATCAAATGTTCCTAAATGATAAATAATTTCTCTTAAGGAAGAAATTACATCATCCTTTGTCATATAAAATTCCTTATGATCAGTATGAAGATAATCACTAACCTCATTAGCATATTTTAAATCAATAGCATCACCAACCATACCAATAGCAAAGGTCTTAATAGGCTTTTTAAGCTTTTTAGCAGCAATTGCGCAGACAAGTGAGGAATCAAGTCCACCACTTAATAAAAATCCAAGTGGAGCATCAGAATCTAATCTTTTTTCCACAGCATCTACTAATAAGCTTTTTATCGTAGGACAAATTTTTGTATCAATATCACCACTAACATAATCACTAACATTTGTTAGGTCATTATAACAAACAAATCTTTCCCCATCAAAATAATGTCCAGGTGGAAAAGGCATAACCTTATCGACCATTTTTAATAAAGCAATGGGTTCTGATGCAAAAACATATTCTCCATTTTTACAGATACCATAATAAAGCGGTCTAATACCAAGGGGATCACGTCCAGCAATAATTTTATCCTCCTTGGCATCATACAATATTAACGCAAATTCAGCATCCAAATGCTTAAACATATCTAAACCATATTTAATATATAATGGTAATAAAACCTCACAATCACTTTCGCTTACAAAAGGATAATCCTTAAATTCTTTTTTAATATCTCTAAAGCCATAAATTTCGCCATTACATACTACATAGATATCATTATAGAAAAATGGCTGAATGCCTCTTTCATTTAATCCCATAATTGAAAGGCGCTTAAAGCCTAAAGCAATCTTCTCATTATAAATATATCTAGTGGCATCAGGTCCCCTATCATCAGTCTTAGAAAATTCCCCTTCAATAAATTCATTACTCCACATCGGTTTTTTCATTCCAAAAATTGAACACATATTAATCTCCTTTATAAAAAAACAGCATTATCCTAATATTTTAGGACGAATGCTGTTAAACCCGCGGTGCCACCTAACTTATCACAAATGTGATCACTTTTAATTCTCTAACAAGAACAAGAACTATAACGGGTTCCACCGGCTCACCCTACTCTTAGTTCAGGAGGCAGCTACAAAGTGTTCTTCAAATAGGCCTTTTTTTCTAAGTTCTCATTATCCTTAAATCACTGTATTTAAGTATCCTATTTTACTTTTCTTTATCATTGCTTTTATATGATTATACATAATATATGAATGAATGTCAAATAAAATTCATAATTTTTATGAAATTTCCTAATAATTAAAAAATGGAGCTATACAAAAGTACAGCTCCATTAATTATTTAGATGATTTTTTATTTGATTTAGGTTTTGTCATACCACCATAAACAATCATACAAATTCCATATAGGAAAATGAAGATAACAAATATCCATAATAAAACCGTATCACTAATGAATGGCTTTGCAAAGCAATATGTACCAAATGTTACCATAGCTACGACAACAAATACATACCATAATGGAAATTTAGATTTACTATCTCTTTGATGATAATAAGCTCTAAATACCTCAACAACACCTCTACACCATAAAGCAAGACCAAAAATCTTACAAGCACCACTAACATTAAAAACCTTTGCTTGTGATAATATACATCCTAAGGCTACTAAAGAAAGAAGAATAAATTCAATAATTGTAAGAGTCTTTGTAACTCCGCCACCACCATGCATTACCTTCTTTAATAGGAAAGCAAATAGATAATATATAAGGATAGCTGCAATTACTAAATTAATAATTTTCATTCCATAGCTTTTCCAAAAGCACCAATCACCACATTTATTCCAAATAGGAGCAAACACAACTGCTGCAAGAATTAAAACAATACCAATAACTATATAAGCCCAAAACATTTTTGTCTTTTTGGGGTTCTTAAAATTAAACATTATAACACCTCTTTATTATTATACACTATACTTAGGCAAATTCAATTGTATTTCTAACATTTAATCCGAGTTTTTTCGCCATATTAGAAACATCATCAATAGCTTTACATGATAAGGCTGAAAGCTTATGAGCATCCGCACCAATAATTATTTTAGCTTCCTTGTATTCCTTAACAATTTTCCAAAAATTAATATCAGGATAAAGCCAGGTATCATTAATACCAAACTTCTCACTATTAGCAATTCCATTAGCATTAATCTCTAAATAAACATCATTTTTTATTGCTGATTCAATTATTGCTCTAGAAGCTTTTTCGGCATATTCATCAAATTGTCTTTTTCCATCTTTATTTTTGTATTCAAACATAAATAGATCTGGATGAACAAGAGTCTTAAATAATCCTGTTTCCATTCCTAAAATAGCATTTATTGCATAATCATAAACATTTTTATAATCAACCTCATGATATGTGTTTATAATTTTACCATTGCTTTTGAAAAAGTGAAGTCCTAAATTTAAATAATCAAGATCATCCCTTAAGCTTTTATAATAATCATAATGTTCAGGTAAGTATTCACACTCTAAGCCACTATATATTTTAATCTGCTTGCCATATTTTTCCTTAACAAGAGCCATTTCCTTAAGATAAATATTTTTATAAACATCATAGCTCATATTACGATGGCACCAATTATCCATATATAAATCCTTACCCAAAAAAGATACCGGAATAGGATTATGATCCGACATACCAAGCTCCTTAAAGCCAAGTCTTATAGCTTCCTTTACATAATCACTAGGCATACCCTCAGCATGATTACAAAGCTTTGTATGGGTATGATAATTTGCAATTAACATTTTTCCTCCTTCAATTTATCATTAAATGCTAAATATAAGGTTTTTATATTTGGAGCACTTACTGAAAAATTATTAATACCTATATTCATTAATCCCTTAGTTGCCTCTCTAATTGAAGCAAGCTCTCCACAAACGCTTAAGGAAATGTCCATTTGCTTACAAAAATCAACAACAGGCTTTAAGCGTTTCAATAAATCATCAAGATATTCCTTATAGCTAATATTATCACTTCTAGAAATATTATAAACCTCTTTAGTCAAATCATTAGTTCCAAGAGAAATAAAATCAACATTACCAAAATCACCAATATTATCTAAGGCCATTTTAGTTTCCAGCATCATACCAATTTCAATTTGCTTGTCATTAGCCATTTCTTCCTTCAAACGATAAACCCAATTTCTTAAGAAATAAAATTGCTCCTTTGTTTCAATCATAGGAAACATAATTTTCATATTTCCGTATATGTTAGCACGAAGTAAAGCCTTAATTTGACTTTCAAAAAGTGTAGGATTATTCATATAATTTCTAACACCCTTAGAATCAACATGTAAATACTCTAGCTGCTTATCATCACCAACATCAAAGGTTCTAAAGCAAATTGGTAGCTTATTCATTTTAGTTACAGCCTCTAAATAGATATTATATTGTTCTTCCTCACTAAGTGGTCTATCACTATTCATAAAAATCCACTCAGTTCGATACAAGCCAACACCATCAAAGCCATATTCTAGGCATTTATCAAGCTCACTATTATCTGTAATATTACACATAAATCTATAACCAGGATGAGGACTATTAATAAAGTTCTCAGCTTTAATTTTACCAAGTATTTCTTGATAATGATTAATAACATCTAAAGAAGGATTAACATCAACAATTTGTCTTCTTGTATCAATGATTATTTCATCATTGGTATGAATGTCATAATCCTTTAAAACAACACAAGGAATATCTAAAGATCTACATAAAATTCCCGCATGAGATGTAAAGCCACCATTTTTACAAATAACGCCCTTAACATCCTTAAAATCAACTAATAATGATGGTAACAATTCCTCAACAACTAAAATAACATTATGAAAATTAGAATAATCAATTTTGTTATCAAAAATATTTCTTAAAACTCGTTCCTTAATATCTAAAAAATCTAAATAACGCTCCTTCAAATAGCTAGATTTAGATTCCTTAAAACCCTTAATATAACGATCAAAAACACATACAGTCGCCTCATAGGCACTTTTTCCATTATATTCGATTTCCTTAAATAATTCATCCTTTAATGCTGCATCAGTTAATAGCATTTTATGGACTTCAATAAATTCTTCATTCTTATTTTTGCTTATACTATTAAGCTCATCAAGTGAATTCATAATAGCATTTCCAAGTTTATTTTTTTCTTCCGCAACACTTTTTCTAATGGTACTATTCTTTTGTTCTAGATTTAAAACAACCGCATTTCCCATACAAATTCCATCAGAAATAACGTCAACAAAATAGTTTTTCATACTACATCACCATTAAATATTATAACGCATTTCATCCTAAAAATAAACACAAAAAGAAAAGGCCCAAGATTGGACCTTAGCTTCAATTATAAACCAAGTGCTTCAGAAATTGCTTTAGGGAAATCATATTTAGATGCGCTATTTAAATAACGAACTAAATCATTTTGAACACCATAATGCTCAAGAATAACCTTAACAGCATTAACAACACGCTTCTTATATGATTTCTTAATTAATACCTTTGATAAAATTGCTGCATCATAATGATTAGCATATTCATGTAAAATATTTTCTAGTACTTCTAAATTAACATTAGTGAAGTCATCAATATTTTCAATAATTTCTAATACTTCAATTGTTTGTAGAATAATTGGGCTCTTAAAATCTACTTCAACATTTTGAATATTTAATCCACAAATATTTCTCTTAGTCTTAATTTCTAATACGTTAGTATAAATATTTACAACCTTACAATCAGTAGAAATAATACCCTTGTTATTTAATAATTGTTCGCCAACAATCATACCATTTCTATGCTTATTAGTGAAGAATGCAATTAAATCTTCCTTTGTAGGCTTTCTTTCTAAATCGCCCTTATAAGGCTTGAAATATAAACCCTTAGCTAATTTGCCGATTGTTTTTTCTACACATAATCTTGCTAATAACTGATAGAAAGTGGCCTCTTTCATATCTGAGAAATGTTCCTCATATGTTTGCTTAGCTAAAATTAATTCCCCATCTTTTAATGATCCTAGCCATTGTCTAATACTTCTTGTAAACATAATTTTCACCTCTAAATTATTATTTTTGTATATTATTAGTATTATCGAAATTCTTCTTACTTACTGATTTTGTCCAAAGAATACCACAAATAACGCCACCAATGATAATTGCTACAACAACAATTAATGTTGCCCACCATATCTTTAGGCATTTACCAATCCATGTACCATAAACAATACATAATAAAGATGTATAAAGTACAACAAGCATTAAATTGAAACTATTCTTTTTAAAATCATCTTTTGTAAGCTTCATTTCATTTCACCGTATTTATTATAATATAGGTAGTCAAAAATTACAATAAAAAAGATAAATTTTTTTATCTTTTCGCATATTTTCCGCATATTGTTCGTATATTCGTACAAAATGTAAATTTTGCTTTACTATAGTATTTTTTTTAATATGTGTAATTGCTTTAATTAAAAAAATTATTATTTAATTCTTAAAATCATACACTTCAAATATAATTGCTCTTCAGATTGAAGCAAAGCAGGATGATCAGGAGCCTGAATTCTAAAATCTAAAAATTGAACAACCCTTTTAGCATCAAGTGCTGCTTCATTTATCATTTGCATAAATAAATTAGGAGTCATATGCTGACTACAGCTAAATGTTAAAAGATATCCACCAGATTTAATTATCTTCATAGCTTGCATATTGATTTCCTTATAGCCCTTATAAGCCTTCTTTAAGGATTCCTTATTTTTAGAAAAAGCTGGAGGATCAAGAATAATAACATCATATTTATTCATTACATCTTCACTATGTAAATAATCAAAGACATCAACACACTTTGCCTCTAAATTATTATAACCATTAATCTTAGCATTATGTAATATTTCATCGCAGGCTCTTTTAGATATATCGCAGGCATCAACATGTAAGGCACCATATTTACATGCGTGTAATGCAAATCCTCCAACATTCGAGAAAGCATCAAGAACAACCTGATTTTTAGCATAAAGTCTTAAGATATCTCTATTTAGCTTTTGATCAAGAAAATAACCAGTTTTTTGACCATTCTCTAAATCAACAATCATTTTAATATCATCCTCAACAATCATAACTCGAGGATCAAAGCTTCCATATAAAAATCCCTTTACCTGCAAAAGTCCTTCCTTTTCACGAACAGGCATATCACTTCGTTCATAAATTCCCTTACAGCCAGTTAATTCAACTAAAATATCTACAATATCATTTTTAATCATATCCATACCTAAGGACATAAATTGTACTGACAAATAATCACCATATTTATCAACAATAAGTCCAGGTAAGAAATCAGCTTCACTAAAAATAAGTCTTGTTGCACTCCATCCTAAATGCTTACGATGAGATATCGCATACATAATTCTCTTCTTAAAGAAGTCCTTATTAATTTCCTCATTTTCATCCAAGGATAATACTCTTACCATTATTTTAGAATTAGTATTTAAAAATCCATAACAAACAAATTTGCCATCATTTGTTAAAACCTTACATACCTTACCATTTTCAATAATACCATCAAAGCCACTAATTTCATTATTGAATACCCAAGGATACCCCTTTAAAATATTTTCTTCTTCATATTTATTTAAAATAACATTAAGCATAGAAACCTCCATTAGAGAAAAAAGTGGTCAAAAAGACCACTTTTAATCTAATTTAAACCATTTTTTCGAAATTATGCATTTTTAACAATTGATACTGCATATAAACGAACCTTATTAGAAACGCCATCAGCGTTATATGTACCAGCACCAATTACAAAACACTTAATTGTATATGTATCAGTTGTATTAACCTTTTCATCAGTTCCATCTACAGTAAGTGGACCTTGATATAAGCCAGCATAATCAGTTTGACCATCTACAACAAATACAAATTTTGAATATAAATCTTGATCACCATCATTATAAACTGATTGGAATTTAACATTTGTAAATTCAACATATGAACCAGCAAGAGCATCACTTGTAAGTGAAGCTAACCAGTTATAGCCATCCTTTGACCAATCAATAGCAGTAAATGTAGGATAAGCAATGTTTTGATCATCAATTTTCTCAATTACAGCGTCGTTTCCAACAGTAATTGAACCCTTTACACTTCCACCAGTACCTAAAGCTAGAGTAGCAGATGTAATCTTAATTGTATCACCAACATTTAAAGCCTCACAAGTAGCCTTTAAAGAATCAGAGCCATAATAAGTAACTGCAAATGTACCTTCAGCTGTATAGCAGAATAATAATGAATCCTTAGTTGAAATAGCACCAACCTTACAAGCATCAATACTAAAAGCCTCTCCTGCACTCTTGCCCTTTAATAAAGAGCTAGTAGGATTATCAAGCTTTGTATAAGCAGGCTTTGTTGGAGTTTCAGGAGTAGAAGGCTTTTGAGATGGATTTAATAAGCCTGTATAATATACATCAACACTAAATGGATTTACAGTGTATGTAGAATCATTTACATAATAGAAATCTGTTGTTCCTTCTGGGAAAGTATATGTATAAATCATATTCTTACCATCAGCTTCCTTTTCAGGAGTAATTGGTGTACCAGTTGCATCCTTACCAGCATACATCTTCATATTATCATATGTACCATAAATATGAGCAACTACCTTTGTAAGACCGCCAATGCCATCAGAGGCAATACTTCCACCCTTATTAATATTAAATTCAGTAGGATATTTTGTATTTTCAGCTACATCAGTTAAAATTAATCCTGAAACACCAGTTTTTAGTGTAGTTGGAGTTAAAGAAAGATTCTTGTCAGTGGCTTCCATAAAGCATGTAACCTTAATACTAAATGGATTTACAGTATATGTAGAATCATTTACATAATAGAAATCATTAGTTCCTTCTGGGAAAGTATATGTATAAATCATATTCTTACCATCAGCTTCTTTTTCAGGAGTAATTGGTGTACCAGTTGCATCCTTGCCAGCATACATCTTCATGTTATCATATGTACCATAAATATGAGCAACTACAGTAGTAATATTTGTAAGACCATTAGATGCAATACTTCCACCCTTGTTAATATTAAATTCAGTTGGATATTTTGTATTTTCAGCTACATCACTTAAAGTTAAACCACCAACACCAGTCTTAACATTTGATGGATTAAGTTCAATAATAGTTTCAGCAACACTACCAACTCTAAATTGTGCTACCTTAGATTGTTCTTCACTACCAGCAGTAGCCTTAACATTTAATTTAACAGTTTCAATACCAGTTGCAACTGTTACATTTAAAACATTATCAGCAAGTGTAGTAGTTGTAGATGTTCCCTCTAGGCTATAACTAAAATTAATTTCATCTTTATATTCAGTATAGCTTGTAGGAAGCTCATAAGTAGAACTATCTTTAAAATTATCAACCTTTACTGAAGCTAAGGCAGCAGCAAGAGCATCCTTTACATCAACATTTTTAACTGTAACCTTAAAGTTTTGACTAGCTGTTCTCTTACCAGCATTAATAGTTGCAGTGAATTCAACATCTTCATCTTGACCAAATGGAGCATGAATATCAGCAGTAGCAACATTTTGTCCTTCTACATCAACGAATTTTAATAGCTTTTCATTGCTAGAGGTCCAAATAACCTCATAATCATTATTTCCAGACTTAACATGTCTAGTTACACTAAAATCACTTGAAACAGTACTCTTATCTTGGGGAACAAGAACACTATTTAAAGCTTCTTCTGCTTCGTTGGTTTTATCACCACATGAAGCAAGTGCTAAAACACCCATAAGGGTCATTGCCCCAAGGGCAACTTTTCCATATTTCTTCATCTTTTTTCTCCTATTTATTATATTTAAAACCTAATTATTATGAAATATAACATCGCTAATTGCGACAACCTTGATTTGATATGCACCATTGTATTCTTCTACAATGCCGGTAACATCAATAGTTTGATTTTGATAAACATCTTCAGTTATTGTATGATAATTATCATCAATAAGAACAGAGGTACGAATAGTAACATTTTTACCATCACAAATACCAGTAATAGTTACAGCACCATCATTTGAACCACCATTTTTAGTAGTATAAGTGCTAATTACCTTAATATTATTCATTCTTACAAGACATCTACTTAACCCATTATTAGAAACAACAAGCTCGCTTGGATTAACCTCTTTACAAACAATTTCATTGCCCTTAGATATCAATTTGATATTATCAGCAGATGTAGATAGAGGAATATCTTGCATACTAGTAATTTGAATATTGCCTTCATATTCAGTAACATTACCGCAAACAGTAACTCTATTACCATTTTCAAGCTTCTTTGTTGTTAAGTTATAGCCTTTATATAACAAAATTGAATAAATCTCGCCAGTCAGACCATCAACATCCTGAGCATAAACATACATACCATCATTTCTCGTAATTGTACAATCAAAACGAACCTTAACAGTATCTTTAATATATTGTTCTTGGTTATCTAGAATGCCTTTAATGGTAGTTTCAATAACATCGCCACCATAAAAGTTTTCGTCAACATTTTTATCATCACATATTCTAATTTTTAATTTAATTGCTTGAGCATATGCTTCAACAAAAACGTCATTATATCTTTGATTAGTACTAGAATGTCCTTTAGATAATCCTTCTTGTATTAATTCAAGGTTTAGTAAACGATAATCGCCACCATCGCTTGGTTGATACCAAACATATGTCAAATATCTTTTGCCATTTGTATCGGGCTTGGCAGGACCACCATCAGTTTGAACTATAATGTTTTTAGCATTATTTAGCTTATCAGCTGTAAAATATGAAGCTGTTTTACCCCATTTTTCAATTGAACCAGTTGATTCAGGAGTATCAACACCAGCATATCTAGCAGTCATTTCAAATCCTTCAACCATAAAAATGGTAGTATCACCATCAACATTACGAACAAGAGTCGCAAAAGCTATACCATCGTCACCAAAAAATGATGAATCTTTTGTACATACTTGATTAAGTTTAGTTTGGGCTACATAATCAATAAATGGTACTGTTGATTCAGTACTACTTTCTTTATTTTCATTATTATCTTTATCACAAGCAGCTGTAAATGACAAAACGCCAAATACAGCTACTAATGATAATAAAATTTTTTTAATGCACTTCATAGTTTAATTATACTTCACAAGCAGCAACTGCTTCCTTAAATGCTTTATCAATATCCTTGCTACCAGTCATAACAGCAACAAATAAATCACCAACCTGGCTACGAGCTGTTGAAGAACCAACAAAGGCAGGAGATGTATAATAGCTATTAACCATTTCATTTGAAACCTTAGCAGCTAAAGCCTTAACACCATCAGCAGTCTTACCATCAGCTTCATTAATCCAATTAGCATAATCTTCAATAGCACTTGCACTCTTTAATACTGGGTTATAACCAGATTGCATAGAGAACTTAGCTTGGAATACTGAAGTTAATAAATAATTCTTAACGAATAACCAAGTAGCTAATACCTCTTGTGGATTTTCCTTATTGAAAATACATAAGCTTGGTCCTTGAGAAATAACCTTTAAATCAACATTGCCATATGTAGGAATAGCAGCAACACCACATTCAAATGACTTATCATATTGGTGAGATGCACCACCAGTTGAACCAATTGACATAAATGATCCAGTAAATGAAGTTTGGTCAGAACCAGTTTGAGCAAATAATGTAGAAGTATAAGCATCTAAAATTTGTTGAGTTGTAAAATAGCCTTTATCATACCATTCTTTAAATTTACCAACAAATGTTCTATTTTCTGTATTATCAAATAAATAATGATCGCCAGTGGCAGATGTATATGCTGAACCAATTTGTTCACTTATTGTAATAAATAAATTTGATTCACTGTCAATTCCAAGTGGAGTTGATGATGGATATTTAGCCTTTATAGTTGCGCAAAGTGTAGCCATTTCCTCCCAAGTAGTTGGAACAGTCCAGCCCTCTCTATCAAATGCAGTCTTATTATAATATAAAACTTCAGTTGATTTACTAAATGGTAATGTATAAATATTATCATCGCCATATTGACTACCTTCAGCATAATATCCTGCTACGAAATCAGAAACATCACCATTATAACCAAACTTTTCATTATCAATCAAGCTATTTAATGGAACTACAGCTCTTGCTCTGTTATATAGAGCAACATGATCAGGATAACAATAAGCTAGGTTAGGTTGATTTCCATTAGGAATCTCAGTAACTAATTGGTTTCTAACGTCATCATATCCACCGATTTGAGATGCTTCAACTGTGAAATTAGGATAATCCTTATGGAATTCATCAGTTGCCTCAGCTAAAACCTTTTGTAAGGTATCACCCATTGTATGATAGAATTTAATTGTAAGTGGAGTATTAGTATCTAGTTCTTCTGGAACATCAAATGTAATTTTATTAGTCTTTCCTCCACAGCCTACCATTGTAAGACCAAGTCCTGCAGCAGCTACGGCAAGCAATACTTTTTTTGCTTTCATTTTTATTTTTTCTCCTTTAGTATTTTTTAATATATATATCAAAGGCAATTAGCCCTTAATACCACTCTTTGATACACCACGCATAATGTATTTTCTAAATATAATGAATATAATCATTAATGGAATAGAAACAATAACTACACCAGCCATCTTCATCGGATAATCTGTCATATTTGTTTCCTGATTTGTAAATGAATTAGTTAGCCAGTTAGAAATTAAACGCCATTCGGCCTTGTTAACTAATCTTGGCCAAACATATGAATTCCAGGCACCCATAACCTTTAAAATTAGAATTGAAATAATAGTTGGAGATGCAAGAGGAATCATAACCTTAAATAAATATTTTAAATCACTGGTTCCATCAACCTTAGCAGCATAATATAATGAATCTGGAATTTGCTTAAAGGCATTTCTTAATAGATATATATAGAATACTGATACCAAGAATGGAACAATTAATACAGTATATGAGTTATTCCAACCTAGCTTTGAAACAGTTGCATAATTAGAAATTTGGAATAATTCACCAGGAACCATCATTGTTGCAAGTAAAATTGTAAACAATGTGTCCTTGCCCTTGAATTCAAGTCTTGCAAAAGCGAATGCCGCAAGAATTATAACAACCATAGATAATGATGTAGATACAATAGCTACTACAAAGGTATTTCTTAGGTTATTAGCAAAGTTTTTAACCTGAATAGCATTTGCATAATTTTGCCAATGCATTGAGGTTGGGAAAAATATTGGATTTAATGATGAATTTATATATTCATGATAGGTTTGAAGTGAGATATTAAGCATCCAATAAAATGGGAATAATGTTGAGATAGCAACTATTACTAAGAAGGTATAAACTAAAATCTTTTGAATAACCTTCATTACCTTTTGTCTTCTTAAAGCTCTTTCAACACTAGAAGGCTCTTTTTTTGTTTCAATAATTTGTTCTTCCATATTAACCTCCTAGAAATGTACTCTTCTCTTATTAACAAGCATTTGAATACCTGTAAAAATTAGGATGATTACAAACAAAATCATTGCCATAGCAGAAGCATAACCATAATCAGCAGTTTCAATATACTGATAAACTAAAGCAACAATTGTGTTCATTCTTCCTGAAGAACCTGCAGGTCCTAAATTAGTACCAAATACACCAATTACAGATGTATATTCCTTAAATGCACCAATAAATCCAGTTATTAATAAATAAGAAATCATAGGTGATAATAGCGGAACGGTAATTTTCCATAAAATTCTATGCTTTGAAGCACCATCAATTTTAGCAGCATCATAATATTGCTTATTAACACTTTGAAGTGCGCCAAGTAAAATCAAAATCTTAAATGGTAGTGCGTTCCAAACAATATAAATTATTAATACTGTCATATTAGCAATATATGTTGAATTAGGTCCAAGCCAATCAACTGCACCAATTCCAAACCAACCAAGCACCGTATTAACAACTCCAGCAACCTCAGCTGTACCAGTTCCTGCTGATTGGAACATTACCGCAAATACGGCACCAATTGCAAGTGAGTTAGTAACATAAGGTAGGAAATAAATAGTTTGGAATACCTTTTGTAATGGCTTAATTGAATTTAAGGCAACAGATATTAATAAAGCTATTAAGGTAGATAGCGGAACAGTAATAAATACAATAAGTGCTGTATTTCCTAATGCTCCTAAAAATCTTTTTCTTAAAGTTGAATAAGTAAAAAGTCTTGTATAGTTTTGAATACCTATGCTGAAGGATTCACCACCAGCAGCTCCCATTCCATTATAACCATTCAAAAATGAATAAATCATTGTTTGAATTAACGGATAGAATGTGAATATAGCCATCAAAATTAATGTAGGGGCCAAAAACAACCAAGCTTTTTTGGTGTTAAGTCCTTCCATTATTTTAACCTCTCTTCTGTATAACCATCAAAGACGAAAATCTTACCAGGCTTTAATGAGAATTTCAAATCCTCGCCAACAGTAACACCCTTTGCCTCTGATGCATCAACAATAATACGAGCAGTTGGCTTTTCGCAGTTTGGATGAGATGCAATAATTGAAATATCACGACCCATTACCTCAACCTGCTCAACGTGTAATGTAAATTTGCCGTTTGGATCAATAACAAAGCCCTCAGGACGAATTCCTACATAAGCCTTATATGGCTCATTTTCATTGTAATTTAATTCTTCTGGAACAAATTCCATAGGTTCAGCTTCAACAACTTCATCAATTTTCTTTTTCTTTTCAGGCTTCTTATTAGCCATATATGCTTGATGACGCTCGAAATTTGCTAAAGCAATATCATTACGCTTTTGAAGATTAGCCTCTAATACTGGTAAAAGATCAACTTCTTCAACTGCTTCCTCACCAATATAAACAACACCATTAGATATTGTTGCATTAAATACATTGATAGGAGGTGTACCTAAGAATTTAGCAACGAATAGGTTAACTGGGTTATCATAAACCTTTTGTGGTTCATCCATTTGTTGCATAACACCTAATTTCATAACAACTATATAATCAGAGATACTCATAGCTTCTTCTTGGTCATGGGTTACGAAAATTGTTGTAACTCCAGTTTCCTTTTGAATACGTTTAATTTCCTCACGAGTTTGTAAACGAAGTCTTGCATCTAGATTTGATAATGGCTCATCAAGTAACAATACATTAGGCTCCTTAACTAGTGCTCTAGCAATTGCAACTCTTTGTTGCTGTCCACCTGATAATTCACTTGGCTTTCTATCCATTAAATTATCAATTTGAACAAGTCTTGCTGCTTCTAAGGCCTTAGCTTTAGCTTCTTCCTTTGGAACACGCATATTTTGTAATGGGAACATAATATTTTGTTCAACAGTCATATGAGGATACAATGCATAATTTTGAAATACAAGGCCAATTCCTCTTTTTTCTGGTGCTAGCTCAGTAACATCATCTTCTCCAAAAATAATCCTTCCCTCTGTTGGTGCTTGTAAACCACTAACCATATATAAGGTAGTTGACTTACCACATCCTGATGGTCCTAAAAGTCCAATTAATTTTCCATCAGGTATTTCAACGTCTAAGTTATCAACAGCTCTAACTTCTGACTTAGTTTTCTTATTCGTGAAAACCTTGGTAAGATTTTTTAAAACAACTTTCATATTGTTTCCTCCATATAATTATAATTATTTATTTATGAGTTCTCTTTATTAGTTTTTACAAAATAATAATTTCTATTATTCCTCTTAAAAACAAATTTAATCGTTCAATTAAATTATAACACGATGAAGAAAATATGACAATAAAAAACATTTTTTTAAGACTATTTTTTGCTGATTTTTTACAATAATTTAAAAACAAGTAAATTATACTTAACAAATAAAAAGGTATACCTGCTTAAAACAAGTATACCAATTATCATTATAATTATTAATATTCACAATTTTTAGGAGTTCTTGGGAAAGGAATAACATCACGAATGTTTTCAACGCCTGTTAGATACATAATTAATCTTTCAAAGCCCATACCAAAGCCAGAATGAACACATCCACCATATCTACGAGTATCTAAATACCAATCAATACCATCCTTACTAACATTAAGCTCCTTCATTCTTTCAAGTAGCTTATCAAGATTTTCCTCTCTTTGAGATCCACCCATTAATTCTCCAGCATGAGGAACTACTAAATCAACAGCAGCAACAGTTTTATTATCATCATTAACCTTCATATACCAAGCCTTAATTTCCTTAGGCCAGTTAGTAATAAATACTGGTCCATTAAAATATTCAGTAATATATCTTTCATGTTCCTTAGAAATATCATCTTCGTATGTAGGCGCAAATTCCCACTTAACAGGTGCTTTCTTTAAAATATCAACAACATCATGATGACTAATTCTTACGAATTTTGAATTTAAAATTGCTTCTAATTTAGAAATTAAGCCCTTTTCTACAAATTGATCACAAAATTCAATTTCAGCCTTAGCATTATCTAATACATACTTAATAACAAATTTAAGCATTTCCTCTTCAATGTCCATTAGCCCCTCTAAATCACAGAATGCCATTTCTGGTTCAATCATCCAAAACTCATTAGCATGAGTTTGTGTATTAGAGTTTTCCGTTCTAAAGGTTGGACCAAAGGTGTAAATATCAGCAAAAGCCATCGCAAAGGTTTCACCCTGTAATTGACCTGATCCTGTAATCCAAGCCTGCTTACCAAATAAATCCTTTGAAAAATCAACATGCTTATTCTCATCAAGTGGTAAATGATTCATATCAAGAGTTGTTATCTTAAACATTTGATCAGAGCCTTCACAATCTGCACATGTGATTAGTGGCGTATGAACATATAAATAGCCTCTTGATTGAAAATAGGTATGAACAGCCATAGCTGCCACACTTCTTATTCTAAATACAGCATTAAATAAATTTGTTCTTGGACGTAGGTGAGCATATTCTCTTAAAAATTCTCTTGTATGTCTTTTAGGCTGAATAGGATAATCCTCCCCACAATCACCAAGCATAGTAATTTCACTAGCATGAATCTCTAAAGGCTGCTTATTATTAGGAGTTAAAACAACCTTGCCTAAAATACTTACAGAAACACCAGTTCTAAATTTAGATACCTCTAAAAAATTAGCAAGCTTATTATCATAAACAACCTGTATATTTTGAAGAGTTGAGCCATCATTAACATTTAAAAAACCAAATTGAGCTTGAGCTCTATTAGTTCTAATCCAACCACAAATAAAAGCTTCCTTTTCTTCCTTTAACGTAAGTAATTCTTTAATATGATCTCTTTTCATTATAATAAATCCTCCTTATGAAATAAAAAAAATCCTTAGATAAAAATCTAAGGACGAAATATTCGCGGTACCACCTTAGTTCAGGATAAAATCCTGCCCTCAATTAAGCCCTTAACGCAGGCATACGAATGGTTCTACTTAATTTCTTCCATCACTCAAAGTTGTTAAAAGACTAAGAATCTATTTATTTTCACCAACCATAAACTCTCTAAAAGTTACATCTTAGCTTTCTTCTTATCAACGTTTGTTAATATTTTACCCCAAACAAGTAAATAAATCAATTATAATTTGTTAAAAATGCTTTTGTTTTTATTTTCAAATTATATTATAATATTAGTGGTGATTATATGAGTGATTTAACTAAGAAAGCAATTGCGTTTGCCTTTAAGGATTTATTATTAGAAAAGCCTATGTCAAAAATAACAATTACTGATATTACAAATAAATGTGGTATTAATAGACAAACCTTCTATTATCATTTTTTAGATCTTCCTGATTTAGTAGAATGGATTTGTCTTGAGGACGCTGACAATGCCTTAAAAAATAACAAAACCTATGATACCTGGCAAGAAGGCTTTCTTTCAATATTTGAATTAATTAAGAAGGATAAGCCATTTATTTTAAACATTTATCATAATGTTTCCCTAGAAATATTGGAAAACTACTTATATAGGTTGGTTTATCCTTTATTATTAAATGTAGTAAAGGAAAAAGCCAAAGGCTACACAGTAAGAGATGAGGATTTAGAATTTATTGCTAATTTCTACAAATATGCCTTTGTAGGAATTGTCCTTAATTGGATAAAGACCGACCTTAAGGAGGATCCTAAGGAAATAGTAAACAGAGTAAGTGATCTAACAAGTGGAACCATCGAGCATGCATTAAATAACTGTAAACACTAAATACGACATTTTTAACAAAGTGTCGTATTTTTTTTCATTTGTTAAATTATGTAGAATTTTTATACATATCTATATTTTTGTTTATTGGCTAACCAGTTGCAATGAACTAAAATATAGCCGTAAAGAAAAATTATGGAGGTAATAAATTATGTATTATGGTGCAGGAAATTATGAAGCATTCGCACATCCTTTAAAGCCTGAGGGTGTAGATAAGAAAAGTGCTTATATTATTGGTACAGGACTTGCTGGTTTATCAGCAGCATTCTATCTAGTAAGAGATGGTAGAATGAAAGGAGAGCACATTCATCTACTTGAAAAGCTAGAGCTTGCAGGCGGTAGCTGTGATGGTAGAAAGGATGTTACAAAAGGCTTTTATATGCGTGGTGGTAGAGAGATGGATAACCATTTCGAATGTATGTGGGATATGTTTCGAGATGTTCCATCTATTGAAACTCCCGATGTAAGTGTCCTAGATGAATATTATTGGTTAAACAAAAAGGATCCAAATTATTCATTATGTCGTGCTACAATTAATCGTGGAAAAAATGCTCATACAGACAATAAATTTAATCTTGATAAAAAAGCCGCAATGGAAATTACTAAGCTTTATCTAACTCCTGAAAGCGAGCTTGAGGGAAAAAGAATTGATGAATTCTTCGATGATCATTTTTGGAATAGTAACTTTTGGTTATATTGGCAAACAATGTTCGCCTTCCAACGTTTTTCATCAGCTTTAGAGATGAAGCGTTATCTTCAACGTTATGTTCATCATATTGATGGACTACCTGATTTTAGTGCTTTAAGATTCACTAAATATAATCAATACGAAAGCATGATTCTTCCTCTTGTTAAATATCTTGAGGCTCATGGAGTAAAAATCGAATATGGTATTAATGTTAAAAATGTCATTTTTGAGCATCAAGGAGATAAAAAGATTGCTAAGCAAATTATTTTTGAAAGAAATGGTAAATCTGAAGCAATTGATTTAGTAAGTGATGACTTAGTATTTATTACTAATGGTTGCTGTACAGATACATCTTGCTATGGCGATCAGGAGCATAAACCAGATTTAAGTCAGATTAGAAATGGCTATGGAGAATCATGGGATTTATGGCGTAATATTGCTGCTCAGGATAA
>CALCWU010000045.1 GCA_937905855.1 uncultured Mollicutes bacterium | reverse complement strand
AACAAATAAAAATTAGTCCTAAATTATATTTAAAAATAACAAAAATTAATAAAGGCATAAATAATATGTTAATTAATAAAGAAATTTTGTATGCTAAACGATAGGGCAAAAATAAACAGATTAAATAATTTAAAATATAAAATCCATCCATTGGTAAAATAGGGATAAGATTAAATATCATCATTCCAATATTTAATTTAAATAGAAATTGATTGTTAAAAATTAAAGCCAATATAGCTATAATTAAATTAAAAAATATTCCAAATGAATAAATTAATAAATATCTTTTTATTTCTTCATCTCTAAAAATATTAATTTTTAAATAGGCACCAATTGGTAATAATGTAATTTCTTCGATCTTAATTTTATATATTTTCAAAATAATTAAATGTCCTAGTTCATGAATTAATATTGTAAAAAGTATAGCAATAAATTTTCTTTGATAAATAGTAAAAATAATTGAGCCTAAAAAAAATAATAATAAATAGCTAATTTTAAATTTTTTCATTATTGATGATTAATTTCGCTTTAAATAAATCATTATTTTCAGTCTTAATTGCAACAAAATTACTGATACTAGCAATTTTTTGATTAGGTAAAAAGCTTTCATAAATATTCAAATAGGAATTATCTAAATTGTGCAATTCAATTTTGCCTATTGAGGTATCTAAATATAAATTATTTTTATCTCTTTTATAGCATATGCCACTATAAGGAAGACTTAATTCATTTGAAGCAAAATTACAATAAATATAATCACCTTCACAATTATAGCTAATTACATCAATATAATTATTACTAACCTCGTAGGTAAAAAAATTTGTTCCATAAATTATTTTAGTAATGCTTTTCAACGAAAATTCACTTTTTGTATATTCAATAAATTTATCTTTACATAATAGTAGCATTGTTAATATAAAAAGGATTCCTCCTATAAATTTAATAATTATTTTCTTCATTAAAATCGCCCTCATTAAATTCTATGCTATTATTAAGACAAGATGAATGATTTTCTAAGAAAGAATAATATTTATTGCTGCCAATAATTATATGATCAATAAAAGCAATGTCAAATAATTTAGCTGAGGCAGCAAGTCTTCTTGTTGTTAGAATATCACTTTCAGATGGATTTATCTCTCCACTTGGATGATTATGAACTAAAATTAAGCCATATGCTTCTAGCTCCAAAGCATATTTAATTATTTTTCTAATTGAAATATTAACAAAGGCAACATCACCATCATTTATTAATATTTTTTTAATTACTGAAGCCTTGGTATCTAAATAAATAACATATGCACATTCTCTAAATTTATTTTTAAGAAAGGGACCTATATATTTATAAACATCTACTGCATTTGCTAAAATTATCACATCTGATTCAAAGCATAATGAACGCTTAGTTATTTCAAAGGCTGCTAAAATAGTACAAGCCTTGCTCATACTTATTCCCTTTATCTTAACTAAATTTTCATAAGATAATTCACTAAATTCTCTTAAATTATAATTTTTCAGGATATCATTTGCTAGCTCAATAGCTGATTTTCCTTTAATTCCACTACTAATAAGAATAGCAATCAATTCTTCATTTGCTAAATTTTGTGTTCCATATTTTATTAGCTTTTCTCTTGGTCTTAAATCAATACTCAAATCCTTTATTTTCATACAATCACCAAAATAAATAATAATATTGTTTTATACATTTTTCAATTTCTTTTTAATTGATAAATAAATATTGAGAAAAAAGGAGATAACTTAATTAAATTATCTCCTTTAGAAAATTATTTTATTTGAGCATTAACAGTTTCGATATGCTTACATACCTCATCGTATTGCTTCTCATATGAAGCAAGCTTATCCTTTTCATTTTGAACCTTACTTTCCGGAGCCTTAGCAAGGAAGTTAGCGTTATTTAAAATACCTTTACTTCTTTGTAACTCTCCTTCAAGCTTTTTCTTTTCATTTAAAAGATTCTTTAAAACCTCATTTAAATCAACTAAATCATTAGTTGGAATATAAATAGTTTCCTTATCTAATACAGAAATTACACAATCAGTAGTAAATTCTTTTTGATTTGTAATTAAAAGCTTACTAGGATTTAAGAACTTATCAAGATAATTTTGACAAGCTGATAAGGATTTAATAGTATCTTGATCAGCAACAATATTAATTGCAATCTTAACACTTGGAGCCTTATTTGCTTTAGCTCTTTCATTTCTTACTGATGTAATGATAGCCATAACATTTTCCATAGCCTTTGATTCAACTGTAAAATCAAAATTAGGATTAACAGTAGGCCAATCTTCAATCATAATTGATGACTTATTATGAGGTAATGTTTGGTAAATCTCTTCTGTTATAAATGGAATAATTGGATGAAGAAGCTTAATAATAGCCATTAAAACATAATATAAAACATTCTTAGTAGCTAAAACATTGGCTTCATTATTACTATTTAGATCAACCTTAGCAATTTCAACATACCATGAAGCAAAATCATTCCAAACGAAATTATATAAAGCCTTACTTCCTTCAGCAAAATCATATTTATCAAAGTTATAATCAACAGTACGAATTACATTATTTAATTTTGCTAAAATCCATTTTGCAGCATAATTTAATTCAACATTATTTAAATCAGCTACTTTAAAATCATCGCCTAAGTTCATAAGAACGTATCTTGCAATATTCCAAATCTTATTTAAATAATTCCATGAAGCCTCAATTTTTGTTTCATCATAGCGTAGGTCAAGGCCTGGTGCACTATTTGTATTTAAGAAATATCTTAAGGAATCAGTACCATATTTAGCAATTACATCAAATGGATCAATACCATTACCTAAAGATTTAGACATTTTTCTTCCCTCTGAATCTCTAATTAAACCATGAATTAAAATGTCTTTAAATGGAGCTTTACCAGTAAATTCAATTCCTTGGAAAAGCATTCTCGCAACCCAGAAGAAAATAATATCATAGCCTGTTACAAGAGTATTAGTTGGATAATATCTTTCAAAATCAGCAGTCTTATTTGGCCAGCCAAGTGTTGCAAAAGGCCAAAGCGCACTACTAAACCAAGTATCAAAGACATCCTCATCCTGAACATAGCCATCACCTGGGCAGGTTTTAGAGATAACAACCTCATCTCCCTTATACCAGGCAGGAATTCGATGTCCCCACCATAATTGACGAGAAATACACCAATCTTGAAGATTTGAAAGCCAGTGTTCTAATGTTTGTTTAAAGCGTTCAGGAACAAACTGATATTCTTTATTTTCTAAAACCTGCTTTGCAAGTCCATCCATTTTTACAAACCATTGCTTTGATAATCTAGGCTCAACAACAACGCCTGTTCTTTCAGAATGTCCTACATTATGAACAATTGGTTCTTCTTTAACGAATAAACCTAAATTCTTCAAATCATTTATTAAGGCAGTTCGGCATTCAAATCGATCCATTCCCTCGTATTTACCAGCCATTTGATTCATTGTTCCATCTTCATTCATACAAAGTGGCATTGGAAGCTTATGACGTAAACCAACCTCAAAATCGTTTGGATCATGAGCAGGTGTTACCTTAACGCAACCAGTACCAAACTCCATATCAACATAAGAATCGCTGATAACAGGAATTTCAATTTTAGTTCCAGGAATATATACCATCTTTCCAACTATATTTTTATATCGCTCATCA
>CALCWU010000044.1 GCA_937905855.1 uncultured Mollicutes bacterium | reverse complement strand
TTTAATCGAATTACCTCAACAAATGTTCAAATTAAATCCTAAGAGTATTTTAATTTTACAAAAGAAGAATGTTGAGCGTAAATGTATGCTTGTCAAACTACCAAGTTTTACAGATATTAGGGCGCTTAGTAATTCGCTTACTGAAATCGAAACGTGGTTTGAAAAAAATATGAATAATTAATAAGTGAGGAAGAAAATATGGCAATGATTATGGCAGTAAATGCCGGTAGTTCATCTATCAAATTTCAATTATTAGAGATGCCTGAGGAAAAAGTTATTGCATCAGGTGTAATGGAAAGAATTGGACTTGAAGAGGGAATATTTACTTTAAAATATGATGGTAAGAAGGAAGAAACTCATCCAGTTTTACCTACACATGCTGAGGGTGTTCAATTATTACTTGATACTTTAGTTGCAAAGAATATTTGTAAACTTTCTGAAATTGCAGGTGTTGGACATAGAGTTGTTCAAGGAGGAGAATATTTTAAGGATTCTGCTTTTGCAACTGAGGAAAATATTGAGAAGGTTTTAGAGCTTGCTGATTTAGCACCTCTACATAATAAGGCACATGTTGTTGGAATTCGTGCTTTCCAAAAGGTTTTACCAAATGTACCTCAGGTTTTAGTATTTGATACTACATTCCATCAAACAATGCTTGATGAAGCATATATGTATGCTACACCATATGAGTGGTATGAAAAGTATGGAATTCGTAAATATGGTGCTCATGGTACATCTCATCAATATGTATCTCATCGTTGTGCTGAATTAATGGGTATGCCTTTAGAGGATACAAAGATTATTGTATGTCATTTAGGTAATGGTGCTTCAATTTCTGCAGTTAAGGGTGGAAAATGTATTGATACATCTATGGGATTAACTCCACTTGAAGGTATTCCTATGGGAACTCGTTCTGGTAACATTGATCCAACTGCTTTAGAGGTAGTTGCTAAGCATGAGAACAAGTCAATTTCTGAATTAATTCAAATCTTAAATAAGAAGAGTGGATTATATGGAATGTCTGGTATTTCTAATGATGCTCGTGATGTAACTGCTGGTATGAATCGTGGAGAATATAGATGTAAGATGGCATTCGCCGTTCAATCTAAGCGTATTATGGATTATATTGGTTCATATTATGTTTATTTAGGAGGCTGTGATGCAATTTGCTTCACTGCTGGTATGGGTGAAAATCTTTGCCATTTAAGAGAAAAGATTTGTAATCGTTTAGGTGTTTTAGGTGTTAAGATTGATACTGAAATCAATAATAAGACCTTTGGTACAGAAACATTAATTTCTACACCAGATTCTAAGATTAAGGTTTATGTATTACCAACTAACGAGGAAGTTATGATTGCTCGTGATGTAATGCGTATTGCAAAAATCTAACAAAATATTTTGATTAATTAAGCTATGGTTGTATTAACTATAGCTTTTTTTATTAAAAACATTGACATTGTTTTTTTTATGGTATAATTGATAAAAATAGAAAAGCCTACTATAAATAAATCAAGAGATATTTAAAAGAATATTTAAATTTATTTATATCAAGCATAAAAATCCTCGATTTTATCATTTTTTAAAAACGAGGATAATTGAATAATCTAGATCTTTGAAAATTTTATATGGTTATTTTTGTGGAATGAACATTGATTTATTCTTAAGAAGTGAGAAGATAACTCTAATTAGCTTTTTGTCAATATGACCAATTGCTACGTAATGATGTTTGCCTTCTTTAATTTTCTTAAGATAATAATCTTTAAACGTATCGTCATGTTGCCAAATAATAGATGAGGCTTGATGAATAGCCCATCTAAGATATTTAGAACCACGTTTTTATGGTTTGTTATGAGATGATTCAAATTGACCTGATTCATAAACACTAGGATCTAATCCTGCATAAGCTAATAATTGGTCTGGCGTTGTAAAGTTATTTATATCCCCGATTTCAGAAATAATCATTGCACCTGTAATGATACCTACTCCTGGAATAGAGGTAATAATTTTACCATATTCAGTTTCGTTTAACTCGATTTCAATTTGTTTATTATAAATTTCAATTTGAGATTGGTAGAAACGAATCATATCAATTGTATGCTTTAGTTCAAATCCTAAGTACTCTTCTGATTGTCCGATTGAATTTTTAGCTAGTTCTAAGATTTCACTAGATGTTATTTTACATCTGCTATGAAGAAGCTTAGTTATTGATTCTTTGTGAGCTCTAGCTAGTTTTTTAGTAGTAGGATATGAATATAGTATATTAAGCACTGATTCACCATAATCGTTAGAAAAATGGCTTAAAAACTCAGGAAATATAACATTTACTAGTCTTTGAAAGATTAATTTTTGTTGAGTCATTTGTTTAACAAGTGAAAATCTTTGTCTTGTTAGTGATTTTAATGCGTCAATGTGGTATGATAATAGTGTATAGGGTTTGAAATCAAATCTATTCTTGTCAAGGAATTTACAAATGGCTTCGGCATCTATCGTATCGGTTTTAGTTTTACGAACTGTAGATGCTTTCCTGTCCATATTGGTTAATATGGGATTAATTAAGGTGGTTTGATAACCTTGCTTAATCAAATATAGAAGAATATTCTTGCTATAATGCCCAGTTGATTCTAATCCTATACGTACATTTGAATCTTTAGTTGACTCCACAAATTGTAAAATTGAATTGTGGAGTTTTTTATATCCTTCAAAATCATTCTTGATAGTAAAGGAAGTCTTAGAAAATACTTCACCTGTATCTTTAAGTAAAAAGCAGTCGTGTTTTTGTGAGGCCACGTCTATACCTACATAAATCATAATATCTTGTCCTTTCATGATTAACACTGGTGCTATCTACAATTTCTAATTCACGTTACCTCGTTCTTGATGTACCAGTCAAAGCTGTAACCTACTCATAACCATATAGAATTAAAAACTGTAGCTATTTCCTTTCCAAACCAGTCAAAGCTGTAAGGAGAAAATACAATAGTCTACAGTGTTATCAAAAATATATTAACATGTATTCAATAATAATTGAATATTAAATAGATGTTTATGTATTAACATCATTAAATAATTAATACAAATATATTATACGAGGAGAAAAGTCTATGAAAAAAATATATTTAATAATCGGTGTATTTCTATCAATTTTGTTATTAAATAGCTGTAGTTATACAGTTAAATGCTATAGCTATGATGAATTAAATTATCTTATGTTTCATAATGCTAAATCAAAGGGTAGCGTTGGAGATCGTGGTGATGGAAGTACATATTTTGAAATTAATAATCGATTAGATTTTTTGACGCAATTTGATCAAAGTAATAAAGTTGAAGATCATTATTTTGTAAATAATAATGGCTATTGGTATAGAATTGATGTTACTGATGAAATGGCTCAGATTTCGTCAATGTGTACTCATATAGAAAATGGACCAACATTTTCTTTTCCTAAGTACCAAAGTGGTATAGAGGATGGTAAGGTTATTTCCTATGATTCGATGGAAATGAAGATTGATTCATTTACTAGTTTAAAGGATTTTTATAAGGGCTTTGATAAGGCAACTATTAATGATGATGAAATAATTATAAAAGAAACGGATAGTCTAGGAATTAAATATACTGTAACATTAACTGATACTACAGATGGAGTCAAAATTAATTTTGTTTTGAATAGATAACTTTTAATATAGAGAGATTCAATAAGAAATGAGTCTCTTTTTTTGATATTTAATAATGTAAATTTATGGGAATTGCTTTAAATTCTTTAATTAATTTCTTAAACATGATATAATTGATTGAAAAGATGAGATGAGGATATTTATATGTATAGTATTATATTTAAGAATGAATATAAATTAAATAATAATGAATGCCCTTTTTTTAAGGATTTAAATTTAAATGTAATTATTGATGCTATTACAAGACAAGTTAAGGAAGAAGATTTAAAGCCTATTTTTTATACATTATTAAATAGTGATGATGATATTAATTATCGTCTTGATGTTTTTAAGGACTTAAGAAATGAGGATTTGCGTGTAGCACTTGCTTCATTTGCTAATAAAATGTCACATATAATTAAAGAGCATCGTAAGATGACCTCAATTGAAAAGGCTAATTATGCAGATAAAGCTATTTTACTTGATTTAATTGATGATTATATCGACATTGTTAATAAACTAAATAACGATTTAAAGAATTTAGCTTATGATTCACTTGCAGTAAAAGAATTACATAAATATATTAGTGATTTGATTGATGGTAATTTCTTTAAGAATATGAAAGCTGATTTGAAAAATATATATGAAAATGTCGGAAAGATTGATTTTAATTTATTTTTGAATGAAGGCTTTATTTATGTTTTAAAGCCTAGTTTTACAGAAACTGATTTTTCCTTAGAAATTAATGATTTATTAAAGTCATTAATTGATGAGGAAGAGCCGATAAATATTAAAAAACAAAATAAGAGCTTATCAATTGGTATCAAGAAGAGTATGCTAAAGATAATTAGTGACATGTATCCTGATACATTTAAAATAATTGATTCATTCTTTAATAATTATTTCGATTTTATTGATGAACCTTTAATGAATTTTCCACGTGAATTTTTCTTTTACACTACTTATTTAAATTTTATGGATAGAATAAAAAATTTAGGTCTTAATTTTTGTATACCTATGGTTAGTACCACTAATAAGGAATATGAGGTTAATGATTGTTATGACATTGCTTTAGCATATAGTTTTTTATATACAGATCGTCAAATGGTATTAAATAGCTTTTATTTACGTGATGAAGAGCGTACAATTGTTATTTCAGGACCTAACCAGGGTGGAAAGACAACATTTGCTAGAATGTTTGGTCAATTAAACTATTTGGCTACTATAGGTGTTCCTGTACCAGGAACTAAAGCAAAGTTATTTGCACCAGATATGATTTATACTCATTTTGAGGTAGAGGAAAATGTTATTAAGGCATCTGGTAAGCTTAATTTAGAACTTGAAAGATTATATGAAATTACGACAAATATGACATCAAGAAGTGTTATTATTTTAAATGAAATATTTTCATCAACATCAATTGCTGATGGTATAGTACTTGGTAAGAAATTTTTGGATGCTTTGTTAAAGGTAGACGCTATTTGTGTTTTTGTAACCTTCCTAGATGAATTATCTAAATATAATAAAACAATTGTTTCAATGGTTTCAACTGTTATTCCAAGTAGTCCTGAGCTTAGAACCTTAAAGATTATAAGAGAGGAATCAAATGGTTTGGCTTATGCAATGGCTATTGCTAAAAAGTACTCCTTGGATTATTTGGATATAAAAAGGAGGATAAGTCATGAAGATTAATCTTTTATATGAAAATAAGGAAGCTTCTTTTCCTAAATTAACCAAAATTGAAGAGGATACCTGGAAGGATTTAGGCTTAGAGGTTATATTTACTAAAATGGTAAATGGTAATAAGTTTTTGTATGATAATTTAAAGCCAGCTTTAATGCATATGGAAAGAGACAGTAACGTTATTTATTATCGTCAAGAAATATTAAAGGATGTAATTGCAAATAAGGATATTTCATATGAACTATTTTCAATGATTGATGCTTTGGATAAGGAGGTTAAAACTAATTATTCTGGTATCTTTGAACAATCAACAAGTGCTGTTGTTTCCTCTAGTATGTATTTATTAGAATTAACGCTTAAAAAAATAGAGGATATTACGCTATTTTTAAATTCTAATAAAGATCGTTATAAGAGTAAAGGTATGAAAAGCTTTGTCAGTAGATTTATTAGCTTATATGAGCCTTCATATTTAGAAAATGTTTTAGATAAGATTAAATATTTACGCTTTGAGGAAGGAACAATGCTTAAGGCTTCTCTTAATGAAAGCCTTGATCCAACTAATATTAAGCTATGTAAGTATGATAAAAATTTCAAATCAAAGATGAAGGTTAAGCTTGCTAAAAAGCTAGAAATAAAAGCAATGGATGAAGCAGCTAATAAAGAATTTTTGAGATTATGCGATCTTGGAGTTTCAGATATTTATGAGACGATGTATTATGTTTGTAGCTCAATTTTAAAGTTCATTAGTGGCTTTAGGTTGGAATTTGGCTTTTATATTGCAGGAATGAATTTATATTATCGAATTAATAATGAATTAAAGCTTTGTTATCCTTTAATATCTAACACTATAAATGAGCTTGAATATAAAAATGTTTGTGATATATCATTATGCATTGTAAAAAAGGAAAAGGTTATTGGTAATGATCTAGATAATACACTGAATAAAATATTTATCATAACGGGTGCAAATCAGGGTGGTAAATCGACATTTTTAAGAAGCATTGGTCAAAGTTTTATTTTTGCTCAGGCTGGTCTTTTTGTTGCAGCTGACTATTTTAAGCTATATCCAATTGATGGAGTTTATACGCATTTTAATCGTGAAGAGGATTCTTCAATGCAAAGTGGTAGACTTGATGAAGAGCTTAAAAGAATGGATTTTATAGTATCAAATATAAAAACAAATTCACTTATTTTATTTAATGAATCATTTTCTTCAACTAATGAAATCGAGGGCTCTAAAATTGCTTATGATATAATTAAAGCTCTAAGTGAGGAAGGAATAAAGGTATTTTTTGTTACACATATGTATAAGCTATCTTGTCTTGTTAATGATTTTTATCATGATGATGCTACCTTTTTAAATGCTACAAGAAATGATGATGGAAGTAGAAATTATCATTTAAAGCTTCAATTACCAGAGCGTAGTAGCTATGCAATGGATTTATATAATAAAATATTTAGTAATAATTAACAGCATATTAAAAAAAATCTAATTAAGAATATAGATGAGGTTGATATAATGAAAAAAATAATTTTATTGCCTTTATTTATATTCTTATTTTTATTTAGTATTAATGCTAAGGCTTTAACAATAAATTATGGTATAGCCAAAACAAAGGATGGTAACAGGCCATATCCAGGTGATAATATGCATAATTTAATTGTTAATAATAATGGCTATTATCTAGCCTCTGATACTAAAGATATTTATTTAACCTTTGATTGTGGCTATGAAAATGGTTATACAAAGGCCATATTAAAAACCTTAAGAGAAGAAAATGTTAAGGCAATATTTTTTATTACAGGACACTACTTAAAAAGTGCCACAGATATAGTAGAAGAAATGATTAATGATGGTCATATTATTGGAAATCATTCAAGTAATCATAAAAATTTTAGTAAGATCTCTAGAGAAATGATGCTTAAGGAAATAAGAAGCCTTGAGGACGACTATAATTCTTTGTTTAATAGAAAGCTAAGTAACTTTGTAAGACCTCCAGAGGGCTCAATAAATGATACTAATGCTAGGGTATTAAAGGATAATGGCTATATATCATTATACTGGTCACTTGCTTATGTGGATTGGTATAAGGATAAATATTATAGTAATCATTATAGCTATAATAATGTTATTCCAAGACTACATAATGGTGCAATTATTTTAATGCATATAGTTTCTAAGGACAATATGATGGATTTGAAGGATATAATTATTGAAGCAAGAAATCAAGGCTATCATTTTAATAGTGTAGATAAAATAGTCTCATAAGAAAAAGAAAAAGCTGCTTAGCAGCTTTTTAGTATTTATCTTTTTTGTTCCTCTAAATAGCAAAATAATGCAAGCTCACGCTGAGTATCTAGTTCTAGCATTTCTTTTCCTACCTTAGTCCTACTTGAGCAGTGAAGAATATTACGCATTACATCTGTATCAAGATGATATTTTTCTTTAAGTGAAGTACGAAGCTCCTCAACTGTATTTCTACAAACAGTTACGGCATCTCTACCTTCTAGTATCATACCATAAGCATAATCACTAACTAAATAATCTACGAGCTCCTTGAAATAAGGCTTTATTTGTTTTTCAATATAATGAAGCCTTGCACATTCCTCATCATATTTTATTTTCGATTCATTTATAACCCTCATTCCCTTATTTTCTAAAGCCTTTTTAGTGTCGTTAATAATTTCTTTATTAACAAATCCAGGCTTGATCATAACATAACATAATTCTTTATCTATAATCATTTATTTAACACCTCAATAATATTATAAATCATTTTTTTAAATATGCAAACGTTTTAGTAAAACAAAATAGTTAGTTTTAAAACTAAATTGTGATATAATATAATCATGAAAGAAGTTGATAATGATGAATGAAAAACCAATAGGTTATCGTTTAAATGAAAGTGCAAGATTATTTAATGAACTTGTTAAAAAACAAATGACCTCAAGAGGAATAAGTAGAACCTATTTTCAAATATTAAAATATTTAGAAATTCATAATGAAGAGGAAATTACTCAAAGAAGGATTTGTGATTTTTTAATGATGAAGCCATCAACTATTTCTATTACATTGCAGGGTATGGAAAATGAAGGCTTAATTAAACGAAATAAGGATGAAAGTGATTCACGAAAGATGATTATTAAATTAACTGATGTTGGTAAACAAAAGTCTAAAGAATTTAAAAGTGTTTTTAAGGCCTGCGATGATATTTTATTAAGCGCAATTTCTAAAGAAGAGGAAGAAGTGTTATACAAAATATTGGATAAAATAAATGTGAAAATGGATGGTGAAATTTAATGCTTAAGCTATTAAGATATTTAAAAAAATATTGGTATTTTGCAATTTTAGCTCCTTTATTTATGATTGTTGAGGTAGGAATGGATATGCTTCTTACCATGTATATGTCTAAGATGATAAATTATGGAGTTCAAACTGGCAATATGGATAAAATTATAAGCTATGGTTTAATGATGCTTTTAATTGTATTTGTTGGTGTTATTGGTGGAATATTATCTGGCGTATTTACTAACCTTGCTGGTTTTAATTTTTCTAATGATTTACGTAAGGATGTATTTAAAAAAATAATGAGCTTTTCAGAAAGTCAAACTGATTATTTTCAAACAGGTTCATTAGTAACAAGAGTTACAAATGATATTACCCAAATTCAAAATATGATTTCAATGTGCTTAAGAGGACTCGTAAGAGCTTTAAGCTTCTTTGTAATGGGAATATTTTTTACCTTACAAATTTCTTCGCAATTTGGTATTGTATTATTAGTAATTTTACCAATTGAGATAATTTTATTATTAATATTTATTAAGCTAGTATTTCCAATATTTAGAATTATTCAGTCAAAGCTTGATCGTGTTAATACTGTTGTTTTAGAGAATACTAATGGTGCTCGCGTTGTTAAGGCATTTTCCAAGGAGGAATATGAATATAATAGATTTAAGGTTGCAAATGATGATTACACTAAAACAAATCTATATGTAAGTAAAATATCTTCATTAATAAATCCTCTTTTAACCTTAATTGTAAATGCTGGGCAAATTGTATTATATTATATCGGTGGTAAAAAAATTATTCAATTTTATAATAAATTTACTGGTGTTGAAACACCAACAATTTTGATTGGTGATATTACAGCAGCAATCTCCTATATTGCTATGATTTGCATGTCAATAATAATGCTTGGAATGATGTTTACTAATTTAGCTAAGGCTTTTGCTTCTGCTGATAGAATAAATGAAATATTGGATACTAATCCTGATCAGGAATTTGGTGATTTAAATTTAGATGACCTTCACTCTCATGGCATTGTTGAATTTAAAGATGTATCTTTTAAATATCCAAGTGGAAAGAGAAATGTATTAGATAATTTAAATTTCAAAATTAATCAAGGTGAAACAATAGCTATTGTTGGAGCAACAGGAAGTGGTAAATCAACTCTTGTTAATTTGCTTGCAAGATTTTATGATGTGACTGCTGGTAAAATTTTAATTGATGATCATAAAATTAGTGAATTTAAAAAGAAAGATTTACATAATATTGTTGCTATTTGTCTACAAAAGGCAGAAATGTTTAATATGACTATAGCGGAAAATATTAGCTTAGGTAGGCCAAATTCTACAAGTGATGAAATTGTTGAAGCCTCAATTATAGCTCAAGCTCATGACTTCATAACGACTAAGGAGCTTGGCTATGACGAAATGGTTAGCGAAGGTGGTAATAGCTTATCTGGTGGTCAAAAGCAAAGAATAAATATTGCTCGTGCAATAATTAAAAAGCCGGAAATTCTAATATTTGATGATTCAACTAGTGCCCTTGATTTAATTACTGAGGCTAAGCTTTATCAAAGCCTTAAGGAAAAGCTTAATAGTGTTACTAAAATTGTTGTTGCTCAAAGAATTGCTACAGCCAGAAATGCTGATAAAATAATGGTTTTGGATGATGGTAAAATTAATGATTTTGGAACTCATGATGAGCTTATCAAAAGATGCCCAATTTATAAAGATATTTATGAATCACAATTAAAAAAGGAGGTAATGTAGAATGGCTGAAGCAAAGAAGCCCCAGGTAATGGGAAGAGGCGGAGGACCTGGCTCTAGATTTACAGCTTTAAAGGAAAAACCCAAAAATAGAAGAGCTACCTTAAAAAGACTTATGAAATATATTGCAAGTTCTAAGATCTTATTTATTATGCTAATACTTGTAGTTATATTTTATACAATATTTAACCTTTTAACTAATCTATATGTTAAGGATGTTGCTACCTATTTAGGAACATTTGATATTGAAAAGATGATATTTACATTAGTTCCCGATGAACATAAATTTTATAAAGCCTTAATGATTTTATTAGGACTTTATTTAGGATATGCAATATTGCAATATTTTGCTTCACTTTTAGGAGCTTATCTTGCTACAAAAACTGTAAGAAAGATGCGTAATGATTTATTTAAGAAAATAGTTTATTTGCCTATTTCTTATATTGATTCTCATCCTCATGGTGATTTACTTTCAAGAATGACGAATGATGTTGATAACATTTCAAATGCCATTACTTCATCAATTACATCACTTGTTTCGGGAATTCTAATGATTATTGGTTGTTTAGGAATAATGATTTGGTATTCACCACTTTTAACCCTTGTTTCACTTGTGGTTTTAGCTTTAACATTATTGTTGACTAAATTTATGTCAAAGCATATTAGACCTTTATTTTTAAGTCAACAGGAGGTTTTAGGAAATCTAAATTCTCAAACTGAGGAAATGATTACTAATTATAAAAGTGTTGTAACAAACAATCGCGAAGAAATTGCAATTGAAAAATTTAATCAATATAGCAATTCCTTAACAAGGGTTGGAGCTAAAGCTCAAATGATTTCAGGATCAATGGGACCATGTATGAATTTTATTGGTAACGTAGGTTACTTTCTAGTATGTATTTTAGGCTCAATCTTTGTTGTTAATAATCTTGGTGGGTCATTAACTGGTAATGCTCTTACAATTCCAGTTGTAATAATGTTTTTAACAACAACTAAGCAATTCACAAGACCTATTAATGAAATTGCTCAGCTTTATTCATCACTACTTACAGCCCTTGCAGGTGCTGAACGTGTTTTTACAATTTTGGATGAAGAAAGTGAATGCTTTGATGGCGAAATTGAATTTGATTATAAAAGTATTAAAGGTGAAATAGATTTCAAAGATATAAAATTTGGTTACAATGATAAAATTGTTTTGAATAATTTTAATATGCATGCTAATCCGGGAAATAAAATTGCTCTTGTAGGTGCAACTGGAAGTGGTAAAACTACAATTGTTAATTTATTATTAAGATTTTATGATACTAACAGCGGTATAATTACTATTGATGGTAAGGATATTGCTAAGGTTTCAAAGCATGATTTACGTAAGGCCATATCTATTGTTTTACAGGAACCAGTATTATTTGGTGATACAATTGAAAATAATATTCGTTATGGTAAGGATGGAGCAACCGACGAAGAGGTTGATAAGGCTTTGGCATTTGCAAATTGTGATCATTTTGTAAATCAATTGGAAAATGGTAAGAAAACAGTTTTAAATGAAGGAGCAACTAATATAAGCCAAGGTCAGCGTCAGCTTTTAACAATTGCTAGGGCAGTTATTGCTAATCCTAAAATCTTAATTTTAGATGAGGCAACATCAAGTGTTGACACAAGAACTGAAAAAAGGATTCAGGATGCAATGGTAAAACTAATGGCTAATAGAAGTTCAATTATAATTGCTCATAGGCTTTCAACCATTCAGGATGCCGATTTAATTATTGTTCTTGATCATGGTGAGGTAGTTGAATCTGGAAATCATAATGAGCTATTAAAGCATAATGGTGTATATAAGAAACTATATGATACCCAATTTAAGGGATTAAATACTTAGTAAAAAGCACATTGTGCTTTTTATTTTTGCCTTGCTTTTTAAACGCTTTTGGCGTATAATTTAATTCGTTTGTTTATATGGAGAAGATATTATGTTTTTAAAGGTTTTAATTAATGTGCTATTAATGCTAGTTTATATGGATTTGTTTTATGTAAAGCGCATAAGGTAGATGCTAATCATTCAAAAAGCTTATCAAGTATTCTTGTTTATGTACTAAGTCCGGCAATGATTATTAATTCATTTATTCAAATGGAGTATGCTAAAGAAACGCTTATTGATATTTTAAAATTCTTTTTTATAACCCTAGTAATTCAATTATTATTTTTTGGAATTATTTTTTTGGTTATAAGAAAGAAATTTGCTGATGCCAAATATCGTATTTTGAATGCTTCTGCAGTTTTGGGTAATGTTGGCTTTTTTGGTTTACCTCTTATAACAAGTCTATTTCCTGATAATAATATTGTAGCTTGCTATAGCTCAATTTATGTTATGAGTATGAATTTACTTGTTTTTACAATAGGAGTATTTATGATTACCAATGATAAAAAATATATTTCTATTAAAAGTGCAATTCTAAATCCTACTACATTATCAATTTTAGTAGCCCTACCGCTTTTTATTTTTAATATTGATTTTCCAAGTGTTATTGATAATACATTAGGATTGCTTGCTAAAATGGTGACACCAATGTGTATGTTTATTTTAGGAATTAGACTTGGAGTATCTAATATTAAATCCTTGCTTACAAGACCATTTGTATATATTACCTGCCTTTTAAAGCTTGTTGTTTTTCCGCTATTTGCTTATTTATGTGTTTATTTTATTCCAGGCTTATCAGATATGTTTAAGGTCTCTGTTTTTGTTTTAAGTGCTGCTCCTACAGGTGCCATTATTGTTTCTCTTGCGGAAATGTATGGTCTTGAACAGGAATTAAGCGCTAATGTTGTTTTGTTAACAACAATTTTAAGTATTATTACCTTGCCATTACTTTTATTAATAATATAATGGTAATAATTACTATTAAATAATAAAAAAAATATGCTATAATGAAACATATATGAGGTGAATTATGGAAAGAAAAATTATAAAAATAGATAGTGAAAAATGTGTTGGCTGTGGGTTATGTGCAAAAGCATGTCATGAAGGTGCTATAGCTATGAAGAATGGCAAGGCCTATCTTGCGAAAGAAGATTTTTGTGATGGTCTTGGTGATTGTCTTCCCCATTGTCCAAGTGATGCAATAAAAATTGAAAAAAGAGAGGCTTTAGCCTTTGATGAAGAGAAGGTTTTAGAAAATGCGGCTTTGCATGAATTTGAGGGATTACCATCAACATTTTTAAACTGGCCTATTGAGCTAAAGCTTGTTCCTGTAAAAAGTCCAAGCTTTAATAATGGACATTTACTTGTGGCTGCTAATTGTACTGCCTTTACTTATAAGAATTTTCATAAGGATTTTATGCAAAAAAGAGCTTTAGTGATTGGTTGTCCAAAACTTGATGGTGTTGATTATACTAGAAAGCTTACTGATATTTTGACTTATAATAATATCTTATCTATAACTCTAGTAAGAATGGATGTTCCTTGCTGTAAAGGGCTTGAGAGAATGGTTTTTGACGCTTTGAAGGAAAGTGGTAAAGATATTCATACTAGTGTAAGAGTAATTTCTACTAAAGGAGATTTATTAGAATGCTATTAGAAAAAAATGAGAATATTTTGGTTGGAAAGCTCATTGGATTATTGAATGGTCTTGAAGCAGACCAAAGAATTTTAGAAATTAAAAATGATATTATAAAATTTTTAATAGACATAAAAAATAAGAATAATTTAGATAATGATATAAATGATATAATTAAGCTTAAGGAAAAATATCTACCTGATTGCCTTAGTTGTTCTTCGCCTTGTGGAAGAACTAATGATTTTTATTTGAATGAGCAATCAGAAGAAAAAAGAAATTACTATTTTGATTTTTTAAACTCATTTGATGAAAAAATGAGTATTGATGATATTGCTTATTATCTAACTAGATTAATTTGGATATAATTAGTTATTTGGCGTTTATGGGTGGTGTTTTTTGATTTTTTTTTTAAAACCCCACCCATAAATGCCATTTTTATTAAAGTATATAAAAATATTGGTCAAAATTATTAAAAAATATCGGTCAAAAATATTGGTCAATGAGGTAAAATAAGGATGTATTTAAAGTCTGGAGATGTTTTTATGGATAAGTTAGCAAAGGAAATAAAATATAAGAAAAGAACTGTTGATTCATTGATTCAAAGATATTTAAAAATATTTGGTGCTATTTGCATTGAAGGTCCAAAATGGTGTGGAAAAACTTGGACATCTTCATTTCATGCGAATAGTGAATATTTTGTTGGGAATCCAAGTGGTAATTTTTCTAATCGTTTGTTTGCGGAAATGGATCCATATACAGTTTTGGAAGGAAAAGCTCCACGCTTAATTGATGAGTGGCAGGAAGTCCCTAGCTTATGGGATGCGACAAGAGCATTTGTAGATAGTAAAACCGAAAAAGGATTAATTATTTTAACTGTCTCTTCAACTCCAATGGAAAAAGGAATATTACATAGTGGCACTGGAAGAATTAAAAGCATAAGAATGAATACAATGTCTTTATTTGAATCGGGAGAATTGTTATCTATCAAATTATATGAGGCTCAAATATGCAAATTAAAATAGCTGTT
>CALCWU010000043.1 GCA_937905855.1 uncultured Mollicutes bacterium | reverse complement strand
GCTCGGACAATCTTGAATTTCATCAAAAAATATAAGTGTTTTGTTTTGATGTATTTTCTTATTAGGAAATCTTAATGAAATATTTGAAATAATTGTATCAACATCAAGTTCATTCTCAAAGTCCAAACAATACTCTGGATTAGTCCAAAAATTCAACTCAAATAGCTCTAAACCATTTCTAATAGCAAATTCCCTAATAGTTTCCGTTTTACCACACTGACGTATTCCAACAATTAAAGCCGGATTTCTTTCTTCATTTTTTAACCATAAATCTAATTTATCATCAATTTTCCTTTGAAAATACATAAATAGCCACCATCTTTTTAGATAATTTGAATTTGTTTCTAAAGATATTATAATAAATTCGGAGCGACTTTTCAAGATTTTTTAAGAAATTCGGAGCGACTTTTTGATATTTTTTAAGAAATTCGGAGTGACTTTTTTATTAAAAATAGCAATATTAATATCTTTTAGTACTATATATTTTACAAAAAAGTGCTAATAATTAAAAAAGCATTACCATTAAATAGTTATGCTCTCATTAAATATATTAAATTATTATAGCATTTCTTTTGCACATTCTATATCAACAGAGCAATTAAAGCCTGTACGTTTAGCATTTTTCTCCATACATTCGATTAATTCCTTTGATTGAAAATGTTTGCTCAAATCATCAAATACAGAACAAACATAACTAATATCTTCTTTAGAAATACTATCAAGATATTGCATTGTTTCATTAAGATCAACAGAAAGTATATCATACATTTCTTGCCAAATTCTTTCTTGTGCATAATCATCGTTAATATCGATTTGTTTATTTTCTTCTAGAAGTTCTTCTAGTTTTTTTATATTCATTAATTTCTTATCCTTTTAATTATTTATTTGAATTGATAATTTCAAATTTTCCACTTGCATTATATTCAGCATATAATTGACGACTATCTTTGGCTAATTGTTTAAGAAGATTACTCACAATAGCTATTTTTTTGTATTCAATTGTATACAAAAAGCCTTTATATGGAGCATCACTTCCATCATATAATTCATAATCAATTTCATCTTCAATAATATTTCCATTTTCATCTTTAAATAATAAGTTTATTCTTACATCACATATATCATTAGAATCATTTATAAGCCATAGTTGGTCATCTGATCCGCCTAATTCAAAATGATAATTTTTAATATTCACTTCATTTAGAAAATCATCCTTAGCAATGTATTCTTTGCTTAACAATAATAATTCATTCATCTTATATCACTCATTTTCTTCTTTTTTATAGTATATATTACTGGTATACCTACAAGTAATATTACACCTAGGCTAAATGTATATTTAGCCATTCTTGAAAGCTTTGTTCCTACATATTTAATAGTAACATCACCAGATTTATCAGTTTTAAAGCCAACATAGCCTTCACTACAAAAATAATCAAGATTTGTTATTTCATCATTAGAATTAATTGTGATTTGATAACCTAAATAATAAATTCTTGGAATTTCAATTGTTGATAATTCTGTTGCTTCTATATGGAAGGTTATTGAATCAGTATTATATTGATAATTAGTTACAGTTGCCTTACCATCCTTAATACCAGCCATTAGAATCTTTTCATCATTTTTTTTGTATATAGTATTATACCATCTCCACCAAAAATCACTTTTAGGTCCCTCTAAAAATATTTTAGGGAAATATTCAAGCTGCCATCCTGCTGAATATACATAATAGGTATCCTCAATATCTATTTGGATATCACTAGATGTTTCATAAGCACTTGAGTTTAAAGGCCTAATTATCATAATTGAAGCACTAGCAAAAATTGCACCTACAGCCTTTACAAATATATCATTTCTCTTATAACGTAAGATATTAAATAATAAACAAGCAAGTAGGCCTAAAAAGAAGCCTACAAATACCCATAATCGCCAAGCAAATTGAATTGTATAGAAAAACTTAGGCATTATTTTCCATAATGATTTATTCATAGTTAGAGTAAAGCTAAAAATTAATAGGAAGGTAATCGCAATAATTAAATTAATCTCAAGCTTTTGTTTTTCATTCTTAAGAGGAATGAATAAAATTAATAGCTCAAGTAAAAATGCAAGATAAAATGCTAAAGAAAAATTATATAAGCAAATAGTAAGAATTAATAAGCAAATTGAAGAGCATCCACCTAAGACTATACCAATAAAATAATATTTATTTTTGTTTAATAGATAGCTCTTTATACAATAAATAGCAGTGAATATAGTAATTGAAATTGCTATAAACCAATATAGATAAAGATCAAAGATGTCATTTACTCCTGCATATAAAAATGCAATACTTCTTTCTATTTCACCTGTAACATTATCGATATTAGTATTCATAGCCTTAGCATCAAAAATACGATAAATTCCTAAGGCCTTATGCTCAAGCATTGGGAATAATAGTGGTGATACTAATAATACCATAATTATAATACTAACTATGGCAGCAGCCCAAAAATATTTATCCTCAATTAATCTAATAATATCCTTAATATAAAATAAAGCAAAGATAAAAACAAATGAGAAGGTATAAATTGCCGTTATATTATGAGTCATAAATACAAGTACTACACCACAAATTGTAATAAAAAATGGCTTCAATTCAATTTTTTTCATCTTTAAAATACTATAAATACCATTAAATACTAAAGGGATGAAGGTCATTGCTATTGTTTCTGCAAAAGCATTTCTAATATAAATATCCGTATAACGATAAGGAAAAAGCATATAGGTACTAGCAGCTATAAGTGCAGCAATTTTATTATTAGTCATCTTTAGTCCTAGATGATAAGTGAATATTCCACTAAGAAGAATTGATAAATAAATAGTAAGCTTCATAGCCTGGGTTAGACTAATTCCAAATGGTGATAAAATAAAGGCAATTATAACCACAAAAAAATGTGATAAAGGTGCATACATAAGCTTAACACCCATACCAAGAAAATGATTACATTCGAAATTAATGTAATAATTAAAATTCTTATTTTTTAACGAATCAAACAAATCCTTTATTTGAGCAAAATGAAAATCATTATCATGACCAGCTATAAAGCCCTTATTACATAATACAATACAAGGAATTATACTTATTATTAAAATTAAAAAATATGGTAGACACCTTTTTAAATATTTTTCCATACAATCGCTCCTTAAAAATATAATTCAATTATACAACAAGAAAAATATATTTCAAGAAATTATCTTGTTAACAATTTAGAATTGCTATATAATTTTAAATAAAGATGGAGGCAAAATCATGTCATTTTTTTACCTAACAATTTTTATCATTTCAATTATATTATTACTACTTCTTCTTACAATTTATAAAAAGCAAGCTGGTATCTATTTTATTTTGATTTTTGTTCTTACCGCAATTTCAGCATTTGGCTATTTAGAACTCTACACAATAGATAGTATTAATTTAGAGGATAAGGCTATTTTAGCTAATACCATTACCTATATAGGAGGCTGTTTTATTCCTGTTTTAATGCTTACATCTATTTGTGATCTTACAAATTTTAAAAAGGGCAAATATTTAAAAATTTTCTTCTTTGTAATTGCAACCATTATTTTTTCATTTGTTTTAACTAATAATATTCATCACCTATTCTATAAAAGTATTGAGCTTATTAAGATAGGCAATCATTATCAATTAAAAAAGGAATATGGTATAATGCATACCATTCATTATATTTACCTTTCTTTAATAATTGCTTCTATTTTATATGTAGTGATAAAATCATTTAATAATAAGGCTAATGTTCCCTTTAAAACAAGCCTTGCTGTATCAGCAATACTTTTCATAAATATTCTAACCTTTTTTCTAGAAAAAATAATAAATTCAAGCTATGAGCTTATTGGTCTTGCTTATATATTATCAGAAATAATTCTTTTATTCCTATTTAAAAAAATGCGACTATATGATGTATCAATGTTAACAACCTCTTCATTAGATAATGATAAATTCTATGGCTTTATCGTTTTAGATCACCATCATCATTATTTAGGAGCAAATAAAACTATTAAGGAATGGTTTCCTGAGGTCAACAAAATAAATATTGATCATCATATTAATGATAGCTCTATCTTTTTAAAATCCATTCACGATTTTTCCAAAACTAATAAGAAGCAAGATACTATTATCAAGCAAAATGAAAAATATTATAAGCTAGATTATCAAATTTTGTATAACACTCGTAAAACAAAAATATTAGCTTATATCATAATTTGCTCTGATGATACCAAGAATCAACAATACTTAAGCTTATTAAATAATTATAATGAAAAACTAGAAGCTGAGGTTTTATTAAAAACCAAGCATCTTAAGGAAATTCAAAATGATATAATTTTAAGTATGGCCAATATTGTTGAAAATAGAGATTTAAACACAGGTGGTCATATTAAAAGAACAAGTGATTGTATAAAATTATTTGTTCCAGAAATTAAAAAAAGTGGATTATATAGCTATAGTGATGACTTCTATAATGATGTAATTATGGCTGCACCTCTTCATGATTTTGGAAAAATCGCTATTCCTGATAGTATTTTAAATAAGCAAGGTAAATTTACTGATGAGGAATATAATATTATGAAGCTTCACCCTATTAAGGGAGCCAAAATTGTAGGTGAAATACTTCAAAGCTCTGAGGATGAATATTTCCGAAAAATCGCTGTAAATATTGCCTATTATCATCATGAAAAATATGATGGTAGTGGCTATCCCTCTAAGCTTAAAGGTGAGGAAATACCATTTGAGGCTAGAATAATGGCACTTGCTGATGTGTTTGATGCCTTAGTTTCCAAGCGTTGCTATAAAGAAAAATATAGCTATGAAAAAGCCTTTAATATTATTAGTGAATCACTTGGTACTCACTTTGATCCAACACTAGGTAAGATATTCTTAAATTGTCGTGATGATTTAATAGCATATTATGACAAAGTTTCGGATTAATATGATATTTAAATATTTAATTTAGTATGATATAATTATAAAGTAATAGAGAGTATATATTTTAATTATTTTTTTAGTACAATGGGGTATTAAAATGAAAAAGCTATTAATTTTAGGCATACTTTCCTCTTATATCAAGCAGGATAAATATGAAATAATCAAAAGTGATAATAAGGGCTACAAAATTTATAATGATATTTTACAATATCGTCCTGATTTTTGTATTATTCATTATAATAGTTTGAATGGCTATTATCCACTATTTAGTATGATTTTAGATCGACCAAATACTAAAATTATTTATGTAACTCCTGTAATGGAGCTTGGTATGCTGCAAAGCTTTATTGATAATCCCTATTTCTTCGTCTTAGATGAAAAGCATATATTTGCAATTGAAGAAATTATTTATTCAATGGAAAAATATATAGCTAAAATTGAGCTTCTAGCTAATAAGCTTAATGAGGCAAATTATAAGCTAAACGAAGAAAAAATGGTAAAAAAAGCTAAAATCATTTTAATGAAGCATAAGCTTAATGAGGATGAAGCCTATAAGACTATTTTAAAAATAGCTATGGATTTAAGAATTTCTAAGCTTGAAGCTGCTAAAAAAATATTAGAAAAATACGATGAAAAATAATTTGAGGTGAAAAAATGATTGCAAAAACAAGAGAAATAGCAGATATCAGAAAACTAACCAAGTCACTTCCAACTATGCGTTATGTTGATCCTGATTATGTCTATATTGCTGTTACAAATGCAAGATGTGCAACCGCCGAGGTATACGTTAAACCTGGAGATAAGGTTAAGGTAGGTAGTGTTATTGGTTTAAGAAAGGGTCCTTTCTTTGAACAAAATATGCATTCTACTGTCAGCGGTGAGGTTGTAGGAATTGTAAAAAAATTCCATCGAAGTGGAAAGCTTGTTGATTTCGTACAAATTAAAAATGATAAAAAGGATGAGCTTTGCGAAACAGTTCATGAAAGAACTCCTGAAGAGATTGCTAAGCTTACAAGAGAGGATTTCGTAAGAATAACTAAGGAAATGAGTCTAGTAGGACTTGGTGGTAGTTCATTCCCAACCTACATTAAGTTCCAAACTCAGGATCCAATTCATACTATTTGTATAAACGGAATCGAATGTGAGCCATATCTATCAAGCGATCACCGTTTAATGATGGAATTCCCTGATCGAATTATGAAGGGAATTAGCTATGCTATGCAAGCATTTGGTGCCAAAAAGGCCTATATTTGTATTAAAAAGAAATATCAAGATTTATATGATGTTTTAACAGCTGTTAAGGGTAGATATCCTAATTTAAATGTTGAAATTGCTAGAGTTGGTAACTACTATCCTCAGGGCTGGGAAATCGAAATGATTAAAAGCTGTTTAGGAATTCATATTCCATCTGGAGTTTTACCTGCTAAATACGGAATTATGAACTTTAACGTTTCGACAATTGTTGGACTTTATAAAGCTATTCGCTATAATATGCCAGTTGTAAAAAGAAACTTTACACTTACTGGTGATGGCATTAAATTCCCTCAAAACTTTAGAGTAAGAATTGGTACCTCAGTTCAAGAATTAATATCACTTTGTGATGGCTATACTGATGATAAGGATAAGGTTTTAATTATGGGTGGACCTATGATGGGTGCTTGTCAGGTTAGAGATGACTGTGTAATTACTAAAACCTGTACCTCTATCATTGTTTTACAGCATGAAGAATATAGGGAGGAGCCTTGTGTTCGTTGTGGTTCTTGTGTTTTATCATGTCCAGTTGGCTTACAGCCAGTTCAAATTATGAACGCCACTAAAAACAAAGATGGCAAAACACTTAAAAAGCTAAAGGTATTAAGCTGTATTGAATGTGGATTATGTACATATAGCTGTACTTCTAAAATAAAAGTAACTGATTATTGTCGTCAAGGCAAAAAATTAGCTAAGATGGCAAAGTAGGAGGATATATATGAAATTTGTTCGAGAAACAGCTCCTTATATTCGTAAGCAAGCCAGTGTAAAAAGAATGATGCTTGATGTAATAATTGCACTTCTACCTGTAGTTTTATTTGCAATTATTCAAAACGGCTGGAATGGTGTATATGTAATATTATTATCAATAGTAATAATGCTTGCTGGAGAAATAATTTGTCATATGCTAACACATTGGCCAAAGGATATGAAATTTAAGGAATTATTTAGTAAGGATGGCTTTAAAAAGGTAAAATCAACCTATACTATTAACAATATTACAGCACCACTTATTAGTGCTATAATTTATTCAATGATTATGCCAGCTGGAGCTCCAGCCTATGTAGTAATCGTAGGTGCATTATTTGGAATTCTTGTTGGTAAAATGGCCTTTGGTGGTTTAGGAAATAATATCTTTAACCCAGCTGCTGTGGGAAGAATTTTTGTTCTAATTTGTTTTGGATCAAAAATAAATAATGCTACCGCAAATGGTGTAATAGATGTTGCTGCTGGTGGAACACCACTAGCTCAGCTTGGTGAATCATTAAAGAATTTTAATTATGCAATTGCTAATTATCCTTTAAAGGATTTATTCTTTGGTAATATTCCTGGTATGATGGGTGAGGTTAGTGCTTTATGTATATTAATCGGTGCCATCTACCTATTTGCAAGACGTAGTGCTGATTTAAGATGTGCTCTATCAATGATTTTATCATTTACAATAATTATGCTTACCGTTGGTATTATGGGCTATGTAAAAAAGACCTGGGATAATCCATTTGAATTTGTTTCATATGAGCTATTATCTGGTGGATTATTATTTGGTGCAACATTTATGATAACCGATCCTGTAACTGGTCCAGTAAATAAGGTTGGTAGAATTGCCTATGGTACACTTGCTGGTATAATTACCGCTCTTGTTCGTCTTCTTGGTGCTTACCCTGAGGGTGTAGCTTTTAGTATTCTAATTTGTAATATGTTTGCTCCAATGATTGATCACCTAACAATTAAAAATGCTAAATATAATTGGCGACAAGCTCTAATTTATGTTTTAGTAATGTGTGTTATGTGTCTTGTTGTAGCATTCTCAGTGAAGGGGGCATTATAATGAAAAAGAATATACTAATAGGTGTTATTTTAATGAGCATATGTATTGTATGCGCCGCCCTAATTTCAAGTGTTAATCTATTTACAAAGCCAATAATTGATGAAAATAATGTTACAAAGGAAAATAATCTTTGTAAAAAGATCTTTAAAGATTATGATAATGCTAAGGAAACAATTACTGATGGCTTTAGCTCAGATGAAATAACCAAGCTAGTTATTGCTTGTGATAATTCAAATGAGGTTTTAGGCTATATCTACACTGTAAGTGGTAAAAATGCTTATGGTGAAATAACTCTTTTAGTTGGTATTAATACTAACAAAGAATTAGTTAGTGTTGAATTTATGACAAATGGTCAATCATTTTCAAGTGAAACAGCAAATCACGTTAAAAACAATTATGTAGCTGGTATAACAAATAGCGATGTAGACAATATTGATACCGCTTGCGGTGCAACATA
>CALCWU010000042.1 GCA_937905855.1 uncultured Mollicutes bacterium | reverse complement strand
TTCTTTAGCAAAGCGATTTTTAGAAAATTATCTTAAATAAAATTATTTGGCCTTGTTGAGCATATCTTCAAGGTCTTTTTTATCAAATGTGTATTTCTTTTGGCAAAAATTACAATTAACTTCGATGTTTTCATTGGTTTTGATAATATCTTCAATTTCTTTTTTACCAAGAGAAATAATGCCTCTAGCAAATTTTTCCTTGCTACAATTACATTCATAGCTTAGTGGTTTAGTTTCAAGTAGCTGGTAATCACCATCAGTTATTTCCTTTATGATATCCTCAGGTGTCATATTTTGATCAATCATTTCAGAAATAGGTCTGATTTTTGAAAGCTTATCCTCTAATTTTTTTATGTCTTCATCGCTGCAGCCTGGCATAATTTGAAGTAAGAATCCGCCAGCCGCCTTGACTTTAGCATCCTTATCAAATAAAACACCAAGTGCTACTGACGAAGGGATTTGTTCAGAGGCAGCAAAATAATAGGTGAAATCATCAGCGATTTCTCCACTTCTTAATTCACAACTTGATGAGAAGGGCTCACGCATATGTAGGTCCTTGATAACAACAATTTCGCCGTTTGAACCAACACCAGCCCCAACATTTAAATGACCATTATTATATGTTAAATAAACGCCTGGATTGTGAACAAAGCCTCTAACCTTACCATCAGTTGCTTCAACAGTTATTTGTCCGATAGGACCATCACCACATACCTTTATTGTAAGATGCTCCCCAGACTTATATGTTGAACTCATAATGGCACCAATTGTTAAAACTCTACCAAGTGCAGCAGCAAAGGTTGGCCACATGTTATGAATTTCCTGAGCATGCTTACACATTGCGGTTGTGGTAGCCACATATATTCTAGCACAGCCATTTGCACAATAGGCCTTTTGTAAATAATCTTGCATATTTTAAAATCTCCTTTTTTGCTATAATAACATTTTACAATATTTTGAATTTTTTTACATCATCTAGAAAACGTTTACAAAAATACTAGAAAGTAAAATGATTGACATTGACAAATTAAATGATAAAATGTTAATCGCATAGAAGAAAAATGGTATTTTTTAGCTTGTGCAGTTTAAAGAAAGTTAAGAAACTTGAGTATAATTATGGGAGGCTATAAACTAATCATAATTATGAATATTTTTAGATATTTATGGCCCCAAAAAATCAATATAAATTGAAACGGCCTAACACTTGGGCTTTTTTTCTTAATTTTTTTACCTTATTCTATAAGAATAAGAATTCAATTTTATCAATACTAATTTGTGGAGGAAAACTTAGAATTGAAACCTATTATTGAATTGCATAATATCGTTAAGAATTATGGCGATTTGCAAGTTGTAAAAAATTTGGATTTAACAATTTATGAAAATGAATTTGTTACCCTACTTGGTCCATCTGGCTGTGGTAAAACTACAACCTTGAGAATGATTGCAGGTTTTGAAAAGCCTGATTCAGGAGAAATTATTATTGATGGCAAAATTATTAATGATCTTCCAGCATATGCAAGACCCATTAATACGGTTTTCCAAAGATATGCTCTATTTCCCCATTTAAACGTAGCTAAAAATGTTATGTTTGGTATTGTTAATAGAGGATATAAGTTTCAAGTGAATTTTTATGGCGGAATTGAAAAGCTAACTGCTGAAGCTAAAGCTTTAAAAGACGATGAAAAGAAAAGAGTTACAAGAAGAGATATTAAAAAGCTTTTAAAGGAGCATATTAATGAATCTGTTAAAAAGGCTTTAAAAATGGTTAATCTTAGTGGCTATGAAAATAGAAGAATTGATCAAATGTCTGGTGGTCAAATGCAAAGAGTAGCTCTTGCTCGTGCTCTTATTTTAAGACCAAAAATTCTTTTGCTGGATGAACCTCTTAGTGCTCTTGATTTAAAGCTACGTCAGGATATGCATTATGAGCTTAAGGAAATGCAACGTAATCTAGGTATTACCTTCATATTTGTAACTCATGATCAAGAAGAAGCAATGACAATGAGTGATAGAATAGTTGTAATGAAGGATGGTATTATTCAACAGCTTGGAACACCTAAGGATATTTATAATGAGCCTGTAAATCGTTATGTTGCTAACTTTGTTGGTGAATCTAATATTGTAAATGGAGTTTGGGTTCGTCAAAATGTTGTTAACTTTTTAGGCGTTGACTTTGATTGCGTTGGCTATATTTTTGCTGATGGCGAACCAGTAGATGTTGTTATTAGACCTGAAGACTTTGATGTTGTACCTTTAGATAGGGCTAAGCTTGTAGGTGTTGTTACAAGCTCAGTATTTAAGGGTGTTTATTATGAATTATGTGTTGATATAAACGACATTGAATTTGTTGTCCATACCTATGAGGATGTTGCAGTTGGCAATGAAATTGGTTTAAGTGTTGACCCATATGAAATTTGTTTGATGAAGGTAGACGGATCATGCAAGACAATAGTAAGCGCGTAAAGGCTATAAAGAAGATGAAGGAAAATACCTATCAAACTCATCATTTAGATAGGCTTGCAAAGCCATACTTTATTTGGCTATTAATATTTGCTGTTTTACCAATGCTTATACTTTTTGTTTTAATGTTTTTAGATACAGAGGGCTTAAAGCTTGCGGGCTGTCATTTTACTTTTTCAAATTTTTCATCTTTACTTGAAAAATCAGTAATTATGGCATTTTTAAATTCACTTAAGTATAGTATACTTACAACAGTTATTTGTTTATTCTTTGGTTATTTAATAGCTTATTACCTACATCGTTCTCATTTTAAAAATAAATATTTAATATTATTATTACTTGTTTTACCAATGTGGACTAACATATTACTTAGAATCGAAGCCCTAAGTAATATGTTCCAAGCACATAATATAATTACTAATATGCTAGGAATAACAGGATTTAATATTTTAGGTACTGATTTAGCAATTATTTTAGGTATGGTATTTACATATTTACCATTTGTTATTTTACCTATTTATACATCACTAGAAAAAATCGATCCATCTCTTGAAGAGGCAGCTTTGGATTTAGGTATGACTGATTTTAAGAAATTTTGGACCGTTATCTTCCCTTTAACTACAAGTGGAATGGTTAGTGGAGCAATAATGGTTTTACTACCATGTCTATCAGGCTTTGCTATTCCTAAAATTTTAGGTGCTGGCAATATTTTATTAATAGGTAATATAATTGAACAGGATTTTAGCTCAATGAGCTATAATATTGGTTCAATTTTAGCAGTTGTAATGCTTATAATAATTCTTGGAGCTATTACAATAGTTAATAAGTTTGATAAGGAAGGGGAAACGCTACTATGACATACGAGGTTGCAACCCTAGAAGAATATGGTTTTAAGGAGCATAAAGCATTAAAGATTACTTGGCATATTTTAAGAGTAATACTTATTGCCTTTGCTATCTTTATGCTATATGCTGCAATAATTATTATTGCCATTCAATCTTTTAATAAAAGTAATGATATAACTAAATTCACAGGTTTTACCTTTGACAACTATATCCATATGTTTGACAAAAAGAGCTTAACTGATTCAATTAAGAATACTTTCCTAACCTCAATTATTGCGGTTTTAATTTCAACAATTTGTGGTACATTAATTGCTATTGGATTATATTATTTACCAGCAAAATATCGTCAAAAAATATTGTTGCTTAATAATATACCTCTATTAAATGCTGATATAGTTACAGGAATTTCAATAATGCTAATATTCTCAATGCTTTTACCAGTATTTCCTTATGTGTTTGGCTTTGGAACATTACTTATTGCTCACATTTTCTTTACTTTACCCTATATAATTTTATCGGTATTACCAAAAATGAAAGAAATTGATAAGGATATGCTTAATGCCTCATTAGATTTAGGAATTAAGCCATTTAAATCTTTAATTAAAGTTATTGTTCCAGCTGTAAAGGGCGGAATATTTAGTGGAATGATTTTAGCCTTTACAATAAGCTTTGAGGATTTCGTTGTTGGCTATTTTACAACAGGAAATGGCTTTTCAACTATGTCTATATGGATTTATTCATCAATAGGTAGAAAGAGTTTATATCCTGGTGTATATGCTTTCTCAACGGTCTTAACATTTATATCAATGCTTTGTATTATATTATACAATTTATGGAAAGGAAGAAAAAGCAATGTTAAAAAAACTAAGTAATTTATTTTTAATCATATGCTTCTTAATTCTTGTTACTAGCTGTAAAGGCAAGAATACTCTACTTTTCTTAAATTGGGGCGAATATATTGATGAGGATTTAATAACTGAATTTGAAAATGAATATAACTGTACAGTTGTTATGGATCTAGCTGATTCTAATGAGGCCTTTTATTCAAAGGTAAGTAGTGGAACAACAGTTTATGATGTTGTAAGTCCCTCAGACTATATGGTAATAAAGATGAGAAGAAATGATTTATTATCAAAAATTGATTTTTCTAAATTGACTAATTACAATAAAGACAATTTGCAGGTTGGAGTTAAAGGAATAATTTCTAAAATGAATGAAAAAGAACAAAATATTGATAATTATTTTGTTCCTTATCTTTGGGGTACATGGGGAATTATGTATTCAACTAAAAAAGAAGGCTTAAGAGAAGCTGTTATTAATAACAAAAATGAATGGGCTTCATTATTTGATAGAAGTAGCCTTCCAGATAATACCAAGCTTGCAATGTATGATTCTAATCAGCATGCTTATTATGCAGCTTGTAAATACCTTGGACTAGATAATAACGTAGAACTAGAAAAAGAAGATTTGGATAAAATTTATAATCTTATAAAAAATGTTAATTATAACGCCCGTGGAACAGATGATTTAAAGAAAAAGATTGCTGCTGAAAATTTGGATATAGGCTTTATGTGGACAGGTGATTTTTTATATTATTATTGTGAAAGAATCGCAGAGGTTGCTTACAATGCTTATAAAGAAAATTCAAATATCAATTTAGCGGAAATGATTAAGTCTTTAGTAGATAATGATACATATACATTTAATAATAAAACGTATCAAATTGGCTTTGATATGTTTATTCCAGATGATACTATTGCCTTTTGTGATAATTTAGTTATTACTAAAAAGGCTGCTCACAAGGATTTAGCTCATAAATTTATTGATTATATGTGTCAAGCAAAAAGTGCTTATAAAAATGCTTATTATGTTGTTTATAATACACCATTTACTAATGTATATGATGAAATAGTTGCGCTTAATAATTCAAGCATTGATGAAATTGATCAGGATTTATTATATGATATTGCAATAGGCTATGGTTATAATAAATATTATCCTAAAAATGTTGATAATGCAAATGGCTATAAGGGTGATATATTAGCTCCATTTGATAGAAAATATATTAATAAAATCAATGCTATTTTTAATAATGCTAGATTCTAAAGGAAGAAAAAATCTTCCTTTTTTTTGCTAAAAAAAAGAATCTCCATCTAAGAGATTCCTTTATAGGCCTTATTTAAGTGTTTCGCCACTATGAATATGTAAATCTTTAATTGTTGTTGGATCTAATGAAGAGAAGATTCTAACGTTTCTTTCAATAATTAAGCCATCTGGTAAATGTAGCTTTTTACCAATAACGTT
>CALCWU010000041.1 GCA_937905855.1 uncultured Mollicutes bacterium | reverse complement strand
ATGCTAATCGCGGTGGGTGTGCTCATAGCTGTCGTTGGAAATATGATTTATTTTCTGATGGCAAAAAGCTTAATAGTGATGATGGCTATTTTGCAATGGGAAGTAAGGATTTATGTGCAATAGCTGCAATTCCAGCTTTAATGGATTTAAATGTTCAATCATTTAAGATTGAAGGGCGTATGAAGAGTCTTCATTATATTGCTACAGTAGTAAAAAGCTATCGCATGCTTATTGATGAATATGAAAAGAATGGTAAAATTTCTAATATAGATTTCTATGCGGCTGAGGTTAAAAAAGGTGAAAATCGTCTTACATCAACGGGCTTTTTATTTGGTAATCCGACAACAAAAGAACAGCTTTTTGATATGAGTACTGAGGTTCCAACTAAGGAATTTGTAGGAATTGTTTTAGGATATGATGATGAAAAGCATTTAGCAATTGTTGAACAGCGTAATTATTTTTTACCTAATTCAAAATTAGAATTGTTTGGATATAATCGCGATAAGGTTATTAGCATTGGCCAAATTTTTAATAAGGATTTAGAGCCACTTGATGCGGCTAGACATCCAAAAGAGATAATCTATATGGAATGTAATGAACCATTGTATCCAAACGAGATTTTAAGATTATGCTAAAAAGATATATTATAAATGATGAGCCGCTTGATGTAAATATTTCGATAAAGAGAAGTAATAAGAATATTTATCTAAGGGTTAGAAATAATAAAATATATATGTCAATGCCTTATTTAGTAGATGAAAAAATAATTATGAGTATGCTTCAAAGAAATTATCTTAAATTGAAGGAAGCAATTAAGCAAAGCAAACAAATTCACTATTTAGGAAGACTATATGATTATCAAATTATTAAAAGCTCATATGATAAGGTTTTATTTTTAGATAAAATTATAATTTATACTAAAAATGATGATTTGGCATATGTAGGTATGCTATTAAGAAATGCCTACATAGATGAGGCTTATAAATATATTAAACCAATTATTGATAAGGCATTGATAGATTTTAAGGATGATATAAAAGCACCACTTACATTTAATTATAAATATATGACGTCTGCCTTTGGAAATTGTTATCCGAAAAAAGGGAGAATTACCTTTAGTGGTATTTGTGCTAAGCTTGAGCCAAAGCTTATTGAGCTTGTTGTTTATCATGAGCTTACGCATTTAAGATATTTATCTCATAATAAAGATTTTTATAATTATCTTGAATCTAAGCTTAATGATGCAATTTTGCTATCAAAAATATTAAGGAAAGAAAAAGTAAGTGACTTTTTTGATTGATTTATTATTTATTGTTGATTTTTTAGTTAAAAATTAGTATAATAAAATAGCTGAATTTTTAGGAGGTCCTATTATGATTAATAAGGAAGTATTTGAATTAACTGAAAATGGTTTACAAAATTTAAAGGATGAGCTTGAGCATTTAAAGAATGTCGATCGTCCAGCAAATATTGAAGCAATAAAAGAAGCAAGAGCTCAAGGAGACTTATCTGAAAATGCTGATTATGCTTCAGCAAAGGAAGAACAAGTTAGAATTGAGGATCGTATTAACGAAATCGAAAATATCTTAAAGAACTATAAGATTATTACTAAGGATACATCAACTAATGTTACAGCAGGTAAAAAAGTTGAAGTACTTTATGTAGAGAGCGGAATTAGTCGTTCATTTGAAATCGTTGGTACAATTGAAGCTGACCCATTTAAAGGCAAAATTAGTAATAACTCTCCACTTGGAAAAGCTATTATTGGTCATTCTGCTGGTGAGACTTGTATTGTAACTACAGAATCTGGTAAAGAATTAAAAGTAAAGATTGTTACTGTAGAATAAAAAGGACAGGTTTTACCTGTCTTTTTTCCCTATTTATTGGTAAGTGAATAATATAGCTTCATTAATGCTCTTTTTTCAATTCTTGAAACGTAACTACGAGAAATGTTTAGCTTTGAGGCTATTTGCTTTTGAGTTAATGGCTTTTGATGATTTAATCCATAACGTAGATTGATAATTTCTAATTCCTTACTGGATAAAAGCTTTAGAGCTTTAAATAAATCAGTCATTTCGTTATCTTTAATTAATTTATCTAAAGCATTTGGGGCTTTATCCTCAATAAAATCAATTAGCTCTATTTCATTACCTTCTTTATCATAGCCTATTGGTGATTCTAAATAGACATAATTTCTTTTATTTTTATTGGAACGAAGATGCATTAATATTTCGTTTTCAATACATCTTGCCGCATATGTTGCAAGCTTGTTGTAGCTATCATAATGATAAGTATCAACACCCTTAATTAAGCCAATTATACCTATTGAGAGGATATCGTCCTTATCATCTAGAGTATTTTCATATTTTTTGGCTATATGGGCAACAAGCCTTAGATTATGCTCTATTAATTTATTTCTAGCCTCCTTGTCATTATTTTTCATTAGATTTAAATAATGTTTTTCTTCCTCGTCTGTTAGTTTTTTGGGGAAGGATTCACTTTTAATGGCTCCAAAAAAAGGTAATAAAAACAAAAAATTTAACATAAAAACTCCTTTAATTAGATATGAGGTGATTAAAATGCTAAAAAAATTTATACCAGATTATTATGTTTCGTCAATTTACGACATATCTTACACTAATTTATATGCAAATGGTAAAAGATTAATTCTAACAGATTTAGATAATACCTTAATTTCTTATAAAGAAACTAAACCTACTGAGGCTTTATATAAATGGAAGGAAGAGGTAGAGGCTTTAGGCTTTGAAATAATTATTGTTTCTAATTCTAGAAAGAATCGTGTTGAATATTTTGCAAATTTACTGGGCTTAAAGTATGTTAAATTTGCTAAAAAGCCCTTAAAGCTTGGTTTAAAAAAGGCTTTAAGGATTGCAAGTAGAAAATACAATATTGATGAGGTTGTTGAATTTGGCGATCAATTAATGACTGATGTATTTGGATCTAGGCGTCTTAATCTTACAACCTATCTAGTTAAAGCTATTGATTCAAAAACGGAAAAATGGGTAACAAGATTTAATAGAAAATTAGAAAATTTCATTTTAAAGAGGATTAGAAAAAAATATCCTGACTTATATGATGAAAGATTGGCATTATATCAAAAGGAGAGAAGCTAATGAGAACAATTAGATGTAAGGGCTGTGGAGCTATTTTACAAAACACTAATGAAGATGCAATGGGCTATGTTAATATAATTGATGAATCTAAGCCCTATTGTAAGCGTTGCTTTAGATTAAAGCATTATAATGAATTACCTAAGATAGTTGCTAGTAAAGAAAATTATGAGTCAGTTATCGATAATGTACTTAAAAAAAATGGTCTTATAATATATGTTGTTGATTTGCTTGATTTATCTAGTACTTTTATTCCAAGCGTAATTGATAAATTAAGAAATAAGGATGTTATTTTAGTAGGAAATAAGTATGATGTTTTTCCTCATTCTACTAATCCTAAAGCAATGGTTGAAAAATTATCAAAGATGTGCGAAAAGAAATTTTTTAAGGTATTAGCTATTCATTTGGTTTCTTCAACTAAAGGATATTTTCTAGATGATTTAATGAATACTATTGATCTAGCACGCAATGGTAGAGATGTTTATTTTTTAGGCTGTGCAAATGTTGGGAAATCATCACTAATTAATTCTTTATTAAAGAGATTTACAGCTATGACTAGTGATGTAATAGCTACTAGTGTAATTCCAGGTACAACTCTTGATGAGATTAATATTCCTTTTTTTGAGGATAACAAAGCTTTTATTGATACACCAGGCTTAATAAATGACGCAAATGTATTAGAATCATTATTACCTAAATCATATTTAAAGATTTTACCAAAAACAGAAATAAAGCCAAAAAGCTATCAATTAAGAAGTGGAAATACTATTTTACTTGCTGGACTTGGAGGAATAAGTATTTTGGATGGCGATACAAACGCTACTATTTATGCTGCAAATACATTATATATTCATAGAACTAAAACAGAAAATGTTCAAAATATGCTAGACAAGCATTTAGGTGATGTATTAAATCCCCCAACCAAGGATGAGGCTATTAATATTAAATTTAAATCTAAGGATTTTGAATTAAAAAATTTAAAATATGATATTTGCTTTCCGGGAATCGGCTTTGTCTCTTTAAGCGGAAATGTAAAAATTAGAGTATTATATTTGGAAAAGAGTGAGGTATATGCAAGAGAGTCTCTTATTGGAGGCCAGAAATAGGGCTTATGAGCTTGTAACAAAAAAATATCAAAATAGTGGTCATGAAAATAGACTTGCTCATATTTATGGTGTTGCTAAAATGGCAATAATGCTTGCAAAAAGATATAATGTAAATGAACTTAAGGCGGAAATTGCTGGCTTAATGCATGACTATTATAAATATGAAACAGAAGAGGAAATGGCTAATTATATTGCTGATCAGACTTTAGTAGATGAGTGTAAGAAAACAACACCACTATTTCATGCTTATGCTTCAGCTAAAGCTTGCTATGAGCTTGTAATTAAGGACAAAGAAATTTATGAAGCAATAAAATGTCATGTTTATGGTAAGCCAAAAATGACTATGCTTGATAAAATAATAGTTATTAGTGATTACACTGAAGAAACAAGAGAATATAGGTCATGTGTTTTATGTCGTGATGTTTTATTAAATATTGGTATTGATAGTGCTATTTGGTATTCTACTAAATGTATTATAAATATGCTTGAAAATAAAAAAATAATGCCAAATAAGGACCAATATGAAATTTTAAAAATATATGAGGTAGAAATGAAAATGGAAATGCTTAAAAAGATTAAAGATAATATCGATAAGGTTAAGGGCTATGATGTAATATGCTATGATATGAAGGGTGTTTCACCACTATTTGATTATATGTTTATCGTAACAATTGATTCTCCACGTCAAGCTGATGCTCTTGCAACCTATATTAAAGAAGATTATGAAGCACTTGGTATTAATCTACGTGCAATCGAGGGAAAAGGCTCATCATGGGTTTTAATGGATTGTAAGGATATAATAATTCATATTTTTACTCGTGAGGAAAGAGAACATTATTCACTTGAAAAGCTTTATATGGAAATGCCAAGAGTTGAATTATAGTTTTATTTGTTATTTAAATTAGGTTGTTGGTAGGTGCAGTAAATGATTGGATATCATAACACGTTTGGCTTCGGATTAATTAAATCTATTGATAAAAATCAAATTAAAATCACGTTTGATGGTATTAATGAAAAAACGATTGTTGATTTTATGATTGAAGTAGTAGATAACAATTTTTTAAAATATATTCTTGATGAAAATTATGAAAACGAAAAATTGGAAAATGAATTAATTCAAGATATTTATTTTATGAATATGATCTATGATTCAAAATCAAATACATTTACTTTATTTGATAATTATAATGATAAGGTAGAAATAAGCTATAATGATGGAAATGTTAAAGGTAAATGTAGCTGTATGGATGAAAATTGCATTCATATATATGCAGCATTTAAAGCTTTAAATGATACATTTAAAAAGGTTAGTTCTTATACTAATGATATTAAAGAATTAATAGTAGAACTAGTTAATGATCGTTCAAATATA
>CALCWU010000040.1 GCA_937905855.1 uncultured Mollicutes bacterium | reverse complement strand
AATAATTTCTTTATTAATCTTAGAAATGAAGAAAAAATCGACAAAAAAATGCTAATTGACTAAAATTACAGCAAAATTTACTTTTAAAATTAACAATTTTAAAAAAATCGAAAAAAATAAAAAAAAGTGCTTGCTATTATTCTTGTTCTATGTTATAATAATTGAGCGTCGGAAAGATAGCAACAAATTGGACCCTTAGCTCAGTTGGTAGAGCAACTGACTCTTAATCAGTGGGTCTGGAGTTCGAGTCTCCAAGGGTCCACCAGTTTGAATTTATAAGGTAACCTCTTGTGGTTATCTTTTTTTTGCTTTAAGCAACATATTAAGCAAGATTTAAGCAAGATGTTGTATTTAGTGTTTAAATAAGTTATAATTAAACGAGGAGGTCTGTTGATATGTATAAACCACCATTTACAATTAGTAATAAAATGTTATCTTTAGTAATTTCAATTACAGAAAATATAGGCCATATTGAATTGTATAAATCATTAAAAAGAATGCCTATATTAAGAAGAAATAATAAAATAAAGTCAATTTATTCATCTTTAGTTATTGAGGCTAATTCATTATCTTTTAATGAGGTAAGAGATATAATTGCTGGAAAGAAGGTTATTGGTCCTGCAAATGAAATACAAGAAGTAAAAAATGCTTATAAAGCCTATGAAATGATAAAGGAATTTGATGGATATAAAGAAGAAGATCTTAAAATTGCAAATCAAATTATAACAAATTTAATGACTGATGATTGTGGTAAATATCGTAATCATGCTGAAGGTGTTTTTAATGGAGAAAATGTTATATTTATTGCTCCACCACATGATTTAGTACCACAGCTTATGAATGATTTATTTGATTGGTTGAAAAATGATTATGAAACGCACTTATTAATTAAATCTTGCGTATTTCATTATGAATTTGTTTTTATTCATCCATTTAGTGACGGAAATGGTAGAACAGCTCGTTTGTGGCAAAATGTATTATTGATGAAGTGGAATCAAATTTTTGAATATATACCAATTGAATCACAAATTCAAAAATATCAAAATGAATATTATAAGAAAATAGACGAATGTAATAATATTGGTAATTCGAATGCGTTTATTGAATTTATGCTTGAAATGATAAATCAAACTCTTTTGGAGGTTGTAAATAACGTTAGAATGGAAAGTAACAATATTTCAAATCAAGTTAATAAATTATTAGAAGTTATGGATCCTGATATTCCTCTTTGTGCAAATGAATTAATGAATAGATTAAATATTAAATCTAAGGAAACATTGAGAAATACATATTTGAATCCAGCAATTGAAAATGGCTTGATAAAAATGACAATACCAGATAAGCCAAATAGTAAAAATCAAAAGTATGTAAAATATTAAAATGTATTTGAGCTTATTTTAAATTAAAGGGAGTATCATAATGGTACTCCCCTAATATTATCCAAACGCTACAGTTATACCTTTTTCTAAGGCATAAAATGAACATAAGCCACGCATTGGCATAATAGATACATTTTTGAAATTGTATTTTTCACAAATTGCATTTTTTAAGAATATTGCATCCTCGTCATTTTTACAATGAGATATGATGCATTCCTTTTGACTAAAGTCAGAACCAAACTCCCCGATTGTTTCAACCAGGCGTTTAAGACAAGCCTTCATTGTTCTGATTTTTTCTTTTATCTTAATATCGCCATCCTCAGCAATACAAAGAGGTTTAATTTTAAGTGTTGTGGCCACAAATGAGGTAAATTTACTCATACGGCCATTTTTAACCATATTATCAAAATCGCTTAAAATAAACAATAATATTGAATTGTCACGAAATTCATCAATTCTAGCACAAATTTCTTCATAAGGTAAATTTAGCTTAATGAGTCTTATAAGCTCATTAATAATTAGAACTAAAGACCCAGCAGTTCCCTTTGAATCAATTACATGAACCTTTGAATCAACTTGATTTTTAGCAAAATTAGCACAATTAAAGGTTCCGCTCATTTTGCCTGAAATTGTTATACAAAATTTATATGGTACATCATCATCAAATAAATTTAAAAATTCTCCTGGTGCTGGACATGATGTTGTTGATTTACCATTAAAGCTATGCATAGCCTTAAGCATTCTATCTACATCAATATTTTCATTATCAATAAATTCTTCTTCCTTAACATGAATTGTAAGTGGTGCAACCTTAAAGTCGATTTCATCATCTTTATAATAATCATTTGTTAAATCACAAGAACTATCAGCAATAATACGATATTTCATAATAACAGCTCCATTTCTTTTAGGATAATAATATTTTACCATATTTGTGGTTAAAATAACATATTTATTTTTGAATATTGCATATTATCTAGAGGTGAGATAATAATGAAGATTCAAACAATTTTAAGAAAATCGTATATTCATAAAAAAGTATTATATAATCACTACGTTAGTTTTATTACGACAAATGTAAATGAGGTTTTTCCTAACGCTATTTTTGTTGCCATTAATCATGATGATATTAATATGGCAATAGCTAAAGGAGCTAAAACAGTTATTTATCAAGATAAAATTATTAAAAACAATCCTCTTATTAATTATATTAATGTCTATAATATTAGAAAAACAAAAGCTTTGTTATTTAAGGCTTACTACAATTATATATTTAAACATATAAAGGTAATAGGAATAATTGGAACTAATGGTAAAAGCACTACTTCAAAATTAATAAGCGATTTTTTAAATTATAAGGGAGTAAAATCACTTTGGATAGGTACACATGGCGTAGAATATATAGATGAATCATATAAGACTAATAATACAACACTTGATATATCGCTATTTTATAGGCATGCTATACATGCAATTAATAAGGGGTATAAATATATTGTTATGGAAATAAGTAGTATTGGAATTAGTCAACAAAGAACCTTTGGTATTCCTTTTTATCGATTAATATTTACTAACTTTGGACTTGATCATCTTGATTATCATAAAAGTAAAGAGGAATATTTATTTACCAAAATTGTTCCTTTCATTAAATTAAATAGTATGGCAATTTTAAATGCTGACGACGAAGAATTTTTAAGCTTTTATAAATATTTAGATATAGATTGTTATACATATGCGATGAATAAAGAAGCTGATGTTATGGCTTTTGATATACATAATATTGATGGAAAATTATGCTTTAGAATTCAAGATAATATATTTAGAACAAATTTTTATGGAGATTTTTTTACAGCTAATGTTTTAGCATTTATTACGACATTAAAAAGCTTAGGATTTAATATATTAGATTTAAAAAAATTTCTAAATAGTTATATGCCTTTAAATGGAAGAATGGAATTAATTAAATATAAAAATAATAAAATTGTAATTGATTACGCTCATAATCCGGCTGCTTTAAAGAAATGCTTAGAGTTTTTAAAGAAGGAAACACCAAAACGTTTAATTGCAGTAGGCGGTGCTGGTGGAAATAGAGAAAAAGAAAAACGCACTGAAATTGGCGATTTATTAAATGAATTTGCTGATGTGGTTATTATATGTGATGATAATCCAAGAAATGAAGATAATTTAGAAATTGCTTCATCGATAAAAAAAGATTATAATTTTGAAATAATTTTAGATAGAAAGCTAGCAATAAAAAGAGCCTTTGATGAATTAAAGGAGTATGATGTTTTACTAATTTTTGGTAAAGGAAATGAGGATGAAATAATTTATAAAGATATGCAAGTTAAGCATAATGATAAAGAATTTATTTTATCCTTAATTAAAAAATATGAGTCTTGTTAGTATTTTTGTCTTTTTAGGAATTTTATTATATTTACTTATCATTAATTTTTTTAAATTTTCTAAACAATATGAAAGAGAGCTTGGATTGAAGGAACATAAGGCTAAAAATGGGACAGTGAGTATGGGTGGGGTTATTTTTATCATTCCCTTAATTGTTTTTCTTATAATAGATTCCAGGCTTTATTATGTGGTGATTCCAGCCTTATTATTTTATATAATTGGATTTATAGATGATTTATTAAAAAGCTTACGTAAAAATAATTTAGGTTTAAGTGTTATGCAAAAACTAACCTTAGAAATTATTTTTAGTATTGTTAGTGCTTTAATTTTATTTAATGCAAATCAAAGTTTTATTATTCTAGGAATTTATATGTTAGCTTTTATAAGCAGTAGTAATGCTTATAACTTAACAGATGGCTGTGATGGTCTTTTATGTGGAATTTGTTTAATAATGGGAATAGCATTTGCTATAATGATAGGTTCAAATAGCTCACTTTTTTATATGCATATTAGCTTATTAGGTGTACTACTAGCTTTTTTATATTTTAATATTTCCAAAGCTTATATATTTATGGGTGATACAGGTTCATTATTTTTAGGAGCATATTTTTGTGCCTTATGTATTTATTTAAATACAATCAAGCTGTTTTTATTGTTGAGTGGAATTATGATATTTGAAACACTTAGTGTAATAATACAGGTTTTGTTTTATAAAATAAGTGGTGGAAAAAGGATTTTTAAAATGGCACCATTTCATCATCATTTAGAGGCTAATAAAATGAGTGAGGTGCTTGTTAATCTAATATTTATACTTATGGAGTTAATTTTAGTTATATTAAGCTTAATGTGGGGAGCGTATATATGAGTGATATTGTTTTATTAGGACATGGATTAAGCAATGATGGAGTAAAAAAGGTATTAGAGGAGTTTAATCAAGATTTTGATTATTTAGAGTTAAATGAGGTCAATAGAGATTATAAATATATTGTGAAAAGTCCAGGAATTATGTTTGATTTGATTAAAATTAAGGGAGAGGTTATTTCAGATATTGAATTAATATATCGTTTAATGCCTAAAAATATCATTGCTGTAAGTGGAACAAATGGCAAAACTACTATTACAATGCTTATTAATCATTTTTTAAAAAATAGTATTGCTTGCGGAAATATAGGATATCCTCTTGGCCTAGCGATGCTTAAACAATATGATTATTATGTTTGTGAATTGTCTAGCTTTATGCTAGAGGGATGTAAATATTTTAAGCCCAAAATAGCTATATTAAGTAATTTATGGCCTCATCATTTAGATCATCATAAATCCTTAGAAAACTATATTAAAGCAAAAGAAATGATTTGCATAAATCAAGATGAAAATGATTATCTAATTTATGATTATGATTCACCATATTTAAAGGATATAGTAAGAAAAAGCCAGGCAAAAAAATATTCATTTTCAACAAAATCTATGCTTGCTGATTGTTATTTAAATAATCATTACATTTATTTTAAAAATAAAGCATTAATCAATTTGAATAGATTACAAATCAGCTTCGATCATGATATAAAAAATATTATGACACTTTGCTTAGTAATGATAATTTTAAATAAGAGCTTTAAGGGCTTTTATAATAAATATAAAAAATTTAATAAAGCTGATTTTAGAACGCAATATATAAAAAATGATATTATTAATGATGCTAAAAGCACTAATCCATATTCAACTATTGCGGCTTTAAAAAAACTAAATAAGGTTATATTAATTTGTGGAGGATATGATAGAGGTGAAAATCTTAAATGCTTATTACCATATCTTGATAAAATTAGCTTAGTTATTTGTTATGGTGCAAGTAAAAATAAAATATTTGATTTTTTTAATGAATTCAATGTTACTGTGATTAAATGTCAGAGGCTTAAGGAAGCAGCCATTTTAAGCTTTGAGCATAAAAAAAAGGAAAATACTATTTTGTATTCTCCAATGTTTGCATCGTATGATCAATATCAAAGCTATCAAGAAAGAGGTAATGAGTTTAATCAATTAGCTTTCCATCTTTATAAAAGAAGTCACTATTTTTAACAAAATAATCACTCATTATTTGCTGAAGCTCTTTATTGGCTACTTCAATTGTTTTACTATTAGTTTCCTGCTCTTTGATTTTATAAATCGGTAAATAGTTTAATCTGATTGTAGGTCTATTCTTATGGATAAGTCTATAATAGCCACGTGGCTTATGAAATGTAAATACAACAGGAATTATATCAGCTTTGTTTTTATAGGCATAATGGAAGGCTCCATTTTCAAATGGTCTTATGTGATTACAAAAGGGATTAAGCTTGGCTTCTGGAAAAAATAAGATACTTGCCTTTTTATTTAAAATTTTCTTTGTGTCATCATTAAATTTTTTTAGCAGATGTCTATCTGTAGGAATTGGCACAGCTCCACAAATTCTTATGTATTTTGAAAATATTGGAAAGCCCATATTTGATTGTAGGACAGTTATATAGACCTTGCAAAATCTTGTTTTAGCTGTGACAAAGAAGGCATCTGAATTCATAATGTGGTTAGCAATAATTATTTTACCTTTTTTATTACCTTTAATACTTTTTTTGCCAGTAACCCTAAGCCCAACGTATAAATGCTGATAGAAAAACAAATAAATTCTTGTAAAAAAGATAATAATAACACTTAAAAGTCTAAAAAGAATATTTCTATTATAGAATGGGTAGTTGTTTTTAAGCTTAACCTCGTGAGGCTTAAAACCATTATCATATTCATAGTCATCATCATATTGCTTCATAAAATCACCGAAAAAATTATAACAAAATTACAACAATATTTCCACAAATATTTATATTTTTATTAATTTGTGATATGATATATCTAGTTTATGAGGTGATATTGTGGCAAAAAAGGTTATTGTTGGCTTATCTGGTGGTGTTGATTCATCAGTTGCAGTTTATGAGCTTTTAAAGGATGGTTATGATGTTGAAGCAATGTTTATGCGAAACTGGGATAGTGCCACTAATAATGATGTATTAGGAAATCCTGATTTAAATGATGATGTATGTCCTCAAGAAAAGGATTACCAGGATGCTGTTGCGGTTGCTGAAAAATTAAATGTTAAATTGCATCGAATAGATTTCATAGAGGAATATTGGAATAATGTATTTACATATTTTATAGAGGAATATAAAGCTGGTAGAACTCCCAATCCTGATATTATGTGTAATAAATATATTAAGTTTGCTTCATTTAAGGATGAGGCTATGCGCTTAGGTGCTGATTTTATTGCAATGGGACACTATGCTAGAGTAAGACATGATGAGGATGGAAGTCGTTTATTAAGAGGCGTTGATACTAATAAGGATCAATCATATTTTTTATGTATGATTAGTCAAGAGCAATTAAGCTGTTCATTGTTTCCTATTGGTCATTTAACTAAGCCTGAGGTTAGAGAAATTGCTGCTAAGCTTGATCTTGCGACGGCTAAAAAAAAGGACTCAACAGGTATTTGCTTTATTGGTGAAAGAAATTTCCATAAGTTTTTGCAAAACTATCTTCCAGCAAAGCCAGGAAAAATGGTTACTCTAGATGGTAAAGAGATTGCTAGTCATGATGGTCTAATGTATTATACAATAGGTCAAAGAAAGGGATTAGGAATTGGCGGAAGAGGAGATAGCGATAATGATGCTTGGTTTGTTCTTGGTAAGAATCTTGAAAAAAATTATTTATATGTAGGACAAGGCTTTAATAATCCTTATCTTTATAGTGATAGATGTCTTGCTACTAATTGTAATTTTATTTTAGATGTACCAGTTAGTGGAAAAAAATATCAAGCAAAATTTAGATATCGTCAGCCAGATCAAGAGGTTATGGTTGAAGTATTAGATAATAATCAAATGATGGTTTACTATCCACAAGGGGTTAGAGCTGTTTCTCCAGGTCAAGCTGTTGTTATATATGATGGTGAGATTTGCCTTGGTGGCGGAATAATTGATAAGGTTTATAAAAATGATGAATTGAGGAAATATTAATGGATGAAGAAGTTGTTATAAAAGGCATATTAGACAAGTATTTGTTTATTTCTTCTGATTCATTATACAAGGTTGCACGAATTGATACTAAAAAGGGTGAAGTAATAATTGTTGGTGAATTCCAGCCTATTGAAGAAAATAGAGAGATGGAATTTCATGGCGTATGGAAAGAAAATGATAAATATGGTGAGCAATTATATATAAAAAGCATTAGTCCCGTAAAAGAAATGTCAGCAATGGGTCTTGTTAATTATTTATCAAGTGGTGAATTTAAAGGTATAGGCAAGAAAACTGCTATGAGAATAGTAAAGGCTCTTGGAAGAAAAACATTAGAAAAAATATTAAAAAATCCTGATTGCTTAAAGGACATTGAGGGTGTAAACGAAGATAAAGCGCAAATGGTTTATAAGATTTTAAAAAGAAATGAGGAAATTCAAAAATCTTATGTCGAACTTTATGATTTAGGATTATCAACTAAAATGGTCGCTAAAATGATTGAGGTTTATGGAACTGATGCAGCAAAGGCTATAAGAAACGATCCTTATAGATTAATTCATGATGTAGAAGGCTTTGGGTTTAAAAAAAGCGACCTTATTGCAATGAACTTAGGAATTGATCCTAATTCAATGAATCGAATTATTGAGGCATTAATGCATACATTAACTGTGATTTGCTTTCAACAAGGCTTTACCTTTCTTTATAAAAATCAATTAATTAATTCAACGGAGCTTTTATTAAATCAAACTGAAAAGCCAGTTACTAAGGAATTAATTAGTGATGGTGTTTCTTATTTGATAGAGCACAAACGTATTGTATGTGAGGATGAAAGAATTTTTGAACCATCATTATATGAGGCGGAAATTGGATTAAGCAAAATAATTTTGAAAATGAAGGAAACATCCTTTAAAACATATAATGAGAAGGACCTTAAGGAAAAACTTGAGAACGTTGAAAAGGCCTTAGATATTAAATATACCGAAAATCAATTCAAGACAATTTATTCGGTGATGAATAATAATTTGAATATTGTTACTGGTGGTCCAGGTACAGGAAAAACTACAATTATAAAGGGAATTTTATACTTATCTGCATATATTGATAATTTGAATGTTGATAGTGATAAATTTAAAGAAAAAGTGGTTCTAATGGCCCCTACTGGTAGAGCAAGTAAAAGAATGACTGAAGCAACCAAGTTTAAGGCTCAAACAATCCATAAAACCTTAGGCTACAATCACGAGGGTGAGTTTACCTTTAATGCTGATAATAAGCTTTCTGGTTCTTTATTTATCATTGATGAAGCTTCAATGATTGATTTGCCATTAGCATATCGTCTTTTCCAGGCCTTACCAATTAGAAGTAAGGTTATTTTGGTGGGTGATGAGAATCAATTGCCATCAGTTGGGCCAGGTGCTGTTTTGCATGATTTAATTGCAAGTGGTGCAGTTAATACCTTAAGACTTACAGAAATTATGCGTCAAGCTAAAGAGAGTAACATTATTAAGCTTGCTCAAGAGGTTTTATTTGAAAATATTAATTTTAATATTTTCAATGAAAGAAAGGAAGTATATTTTTATCCTTGCGATTCTAAAAGCTGTTCTTCGATGATTGAACGATTTATTTCAAGCTTTATTGCTAAGGGTGGAGATTTTAAAAATGATTTGCAAGTTTTAATTCCTATGTATGCTGGCGTGGCTGGAATTGATGCAATCAATAAAATGATTCAAGATAAATTTATTAATTCGACTGAGGTTGTAAAAACTGAATTTAAGGAATTTAAAAAGGGTGATAAGGTTTTACAGCTTCAAAATGATTCAAAGTTGGAAATAATGAATGGTGATGTTGGAATAATAAAGGAAATAATCAAAGAAAACAAGGAAACCAAATTATTAATTGATTTTGATGGTAAGATGGTTACATATGGTCCTAAGTTAGATTATTTAACTCTAGCTTATGCAATTAGTATTCATAAATCTCAAGGAAGCGAATATGATAATGTAATTATTCCTATATTACCTTCATATAATATAATGCTTCGAAAAAAAATAATCTATACAGCAATAACAAGAACGAAAAAGAAGCTGATTATACTTGGTGATTATAATGCTATTAATCAAGCAATTCATTCGAAGGATGATACAAGACAAACTTCACTTAGTGAAAGATTTCAAATGAAAAAAGCAGAGGTAACAAAAGAAATTGAAATAGATGATCCTTTAAGTGCCTATAAAACATTAGGTGAATATGATATGGATGGAATATCGCCAAAAACATTTATGTAATTACATAATTTTTAAAAGAATGTAAATAATAAATATGGTGATAATATGAAAGCTGCTTTTTATATGCTTGGTGGTGCACTATTAACTATTTGTGCAATTGAGCTTATGGATAGTAAAAAGGTTAAGGATTTAATCAAAAAGTTAAATAAAAATAAAATGACAGGCTAACCTGTCATTTTTATTTTTTGACAAAAGAATATAGATTTTTATTTGTCAATGATTTTTTGAAGCATAAAGTAGGCCTTGTAGATGTAATCATAGTCAGAAAGTAATAGTTCTTTTTTTAATTGAACTTCTAGAAGATAATCACTACTAACTTGTAAAATCTCACAAATTCTTTTTAAAGTAATTGCATCAGGAACAATCATACCTAATTCTATTTTTGAATAATTTGATTGAGAAATAGGAATTCTGGATGCTACTTCAGTCTGTGTTAGTTTTTTCTTTAGCCTAGATTTTTTTATGTTTTCACATAATCCCATTTTTTTGCCCTCCTTAAACCAACACTTTAATTATAATCAATTTTTGTAAAAAATAAAGAGTTTTTGTCGAAAAAGTAATAAAATATTCAAAAAAAGCATAAGTGATTATTTGAAAAATAATTTATGTGCTGCTTGAATAGTAATTTTTTCTTAGAGAATAGGTGTTTGTTTACTAATTTTTTCTTTATTTTAGAGTGAAAGTATGGTAAAATAGATAAAGCAAAGTAATTGTTTATAATAAAGTAGTTTTTGTACGAGGAATGATAAATATGAAAAAAATGTCAACTAATCAAATTCGCCAAATGTGGCTAGAATTTTTTAAATCAAAGGGACATCATGTTGAGCCTTCAGCTTCACTAGTACCTCATGATGATCCAACTCTTTTGTGGACAAATGCTGGTGTAACACCTTTGAAAAAGTATTTTGATGGAAGTGTTGTTCCAGAATGTCATAGAATAACAAATGCTCAAAAGTGCATTAGAACAAATGATATCGAAAATGTTGGTAAGACAGCTCGTCACCATACTTTTTTTGAAATGCTTGGTAATTTTTCTATAGGTGATTATTTCAAAAAGGAAGTTATTAGTTGGGCTGTTGAGCTACTATTTGATGAAAAATGGTTTGGCTTCCCTAAGGAAAAGATTTATATTACATATTACACTAAAGATATCGAAACACGTGATACTTGGATAAAAAATGGTGTTGATCCTAGCCACTTAATTCCTTTAGATGGAAATTTTTGGGAAATAGGTGAAGGACCATGTGGACCTGATACAGAGATGTTTTATGATCGTGGTGAAAAATATGATAAGCGTGGCATTGAATTAATTGAAAATGACATTGAAAACGATCGTTATATTGAAATTTGGAATATTGTATTTTCACAGTTTAATTCAAAGATAGGTGTTGCTAGAGAAAATTATAAAGAGCTACCTTCTAAAAATATTGATACAGGCTGTGGACTTGAGCGTGTTGCTTGTGTAATGCAAGGGGTAGATACTAACTATGATACAGATCAATTTATTCCTTTGATTAAAAAGGTTGAAGAGATTAGTGGAATTAAATATCAAGGTCAAATGGCTTTCAAGGTAATTGCCGATCATATTCGTACAGTAACATTCGCTATTAGCGATGGTGCTACATTATCAAATGAGGGTCGTGGCTACGTACTTCGCCGTGTTTTACGTCGTGCTACAAAATATGCTAAGAGTGAGCTTGGTATTAATCATCCATTTATGTATGAGCTTGTTGATGTAGTTGTAAAAACAATGGAAGAGCCATATCCATATTTAAAAGAAAAACAAAACATTGTTAAAACAATAGTTAAGAACGAAGAAGAAAAATTCTTAGAGACATTATCTGCTGGTGAAAAAAGATTTAATCAAATTGCTTTAAACGCTCAAAACAAGGTTATTTCTGGTGAAGATGCCTTTGTTTTATATGATACATATGGTTTCCCATTAGAACTTACAATGGAACAAGCTTCTATATTAGGCTTAAGTGTCGATGAGCAAGGCTTTAAGGCTGCTATGGAGCGTCAAAAGAATCTTGCCCGTAATGCTAGAGGTGATTTGCAAAGCTTTGGAAGTCAAAATACAGCTTGGCTTAATTTTAAAGAGGAATCAGAATTTATTGGCTATGATACACTAGAATCTGAATCTAAGGTTATTGGTGTGTTTGATGATGGTATTGTTCTAGATAAAACACCATTCTATGCCTTTAGTGGTGGTCAAATTTGTGATGGTGGAACAATTAATGATGTGGAGGTAATTGATGTTAAGAAGATGCCTAATGGTCAACATCTTCACATTCTTAAAGAAAATAAATTCCACGTTGGTGATGTTGTACATGCTATAGTTGCAAAGGATAGAAGAGAGAAAACTATGAAAAATCACTCTGCTGCCCATCTTCTTCAAAAGGCTTTACAGGTTGTTTTAGGTGATCATGTTCATCAACAGGGACAACAAGTATCTATGGATACTGTTAGATTTGATTTTAATAATTACCATTCATTATCTAATGAAGAAATTCTAAAAATTGAAGATTTAGTTAATCAATATATAAATGAGGCTCATGAGGTTAAAACCTTAGTTTTACCGATTGCTGAAGCTAAAAAGTTAGGTGCAATGGCTTTGTTTGGTGAAAAATATGGTGAAATGGTAAGAGTTGTTGATATGGGAGTTTCAAAGGAATTTTGTGGTGGAACTCATGTTAAAAATACAAAAGATATTTCAAAATTTGCAATTTGTAATTTTACTTCAATTGGCTCAGGATTATTTAGAATTGAAGGTGTAACATCAAATTTAGCTGATAAGCTAGAGGTAGCCTATAATGAGAGCTTGGCAAATGATTTAAAAGCATTAGAAAATAAAGCTCAAACAATAATTGATGCTGCTAAGCCTGAAAAGCTTGTATTTAATTATAAAGAAAATGAAAATATAAGAGTTGGCTATCGCTATGTACTTACTATGCGTGAGGAGATTGCTAAGGCTTTAAAGGCATGTAAGGATTTGGAAAAGGAGCTTAACCAAATAAAGAGCAAAAATGCTTTAAGCGATTTAGCTTCTTATGAAAAATTGATTGTAGATAATACAATATTTACTAACATAAATGGTTTAGATACTGGTCTTGCCAAGGATTTAGCTTGTGCATTACAAAATAAATATAATCTTGATGTTGTAATGCTTGCTCTAACAGATGGTGAAAAGCTAAGTCTTATTTGTGCAACCTCTAGTAAATATAATGCAGCTAATTTAGTTCGTGAAGCTTGTAAGATTACTGGCGGTGGCGGTGGCGGTAAGCCAACACTTGCCCAAGCAGGAGCTAAAGATGCTTCCAAGGTTAGTTTAGCATTTAATCATGTTAAGGAAATATTATAATGAAGTATATTGGACTTGATTTAGGTAGCAGAACTTGTGGCGTTAGTATTTCTGATGAGTTAGGTATTTTAGCAAGAGCATTGACAACTATTAGATTTAAAGATGACGAATATAATTATTGTGCTAAAGAAATAATTAAGATTTGTAATGATGAAAATGTTAAAAAAATTGTCTTGGGACTTCCTAAACATATGAATGGTGATATGGGAGAACGTGCTAAAATATCATTAGATTTTAAAGATAAATTAGAGAAAATGGCTGATGTTGAGGTTATCTTATATGATGAAAGATTAACAACAATAGCAGTTGATAGAATAATGATAGAAGGAAATTTAAGAAGAGGGGACCGCCATAAGAAAAAAGATGAAATGGCAGCAGTCGTAATTCTTCAGGATTTCTTAAATTCAAAAAGTTTTTAAAAAGAGGTAAAAAATGGAAAATAAGGAAAATTATATAACTTTCATAATGGAAGATGGAAAAAAGGAAGATTGCAAAATTCTTTTTACATTCAAATCTGAAGAATTTAATCATAATTATGTAGTATTTCAAACACCAAATGATGAAGTATCAGCATGTATTTATGTTCCAACAGAGGGCGGACAGGGTACAATTGAAAAAATTGAAAGCGATGAGGAATGGGAAATCGTTAATGATGCCTATAACCAATATTTAGATTCACTTGAAAATGGTTGCCAAGGAAGCTGTGCTTCATGTAGTGGAGCATGTTCTTGTGATGAGGAATGTAACTGTGGTAAATAACTACAGTTTTTCTTCTTATGAGGAACAAATGCGTTCCTATGCTTCAATAAATGGTGTGCCTATTATAAAAGATGAAGGCTTGGAATTTTTAATTAACAATATAAAAAAATATAATGTAAAAAGTATTTTAGAGGTTGGTACAGCAATTGGCTATTCTGCTTCTATTATGGCAAAATGTAATAATGCAATGGTCACTACAATTGAACGTGATCCTAAAATGTATGATGAAGCCATAAAGAATATTAAAAATCAAAATTTGACAAATAATATAAATGTTGTTTTAGCTGATGCTTTAGAAGCTTATCAAATGGTCTCTAAGCAAAAATATGATTTAATTTTTATAGATGCCGCTAAGGGTCAATATCAAAAATTCTTTTTAATGTATTCACGCTTATTAAGTGATAATGGTATTATAATTTGCGATAATATGGATTTCCATGATTTAGTGTTTAAGGATTTAGCTACTCTTACTAGAGGTGCAAGAGGGATAGTTACTAAATTAAAAAAATTTAAATCATTTTTAGATACAAACGATGATTTCATAACAACATATTATCATATTGGTGATGGAATGACACTTAGTCGTTTTAATGATATTTGTTTAAATAAATTAATAAATTTATATTATGGAAAAAATCATACTAAATATGAAGCAAATGAATACGATTTATACGAAAATGCTATTGAGGAAATTTACATTATTTATTTTAATGAATATAAAGTTTTAAATGAAGCTTCTAAAGATAAAAAAATATTTTTGTTATCCAAAGAGAAAAAAGAAAATCTAGAATTAAAAAAATGTAATGAAAAATTTTTCATAGTTGATAAAAATACTAAAGAATATCAACTATTAGATAATTTTAATGATAATAGTGATGATAATTATTTGATATTTAATTATTTTTGCTATGAGATATAGGAGGTTTATATGAAAATAGCTGGCTATATTTATTTTGCAATATTTATTTTTGCTTATATTTTTATTGGCGCTTATGGTGCAAAATATAATAAAGAAAGAGCTTCGAAACTTTATATTCTTCACGGACTTTCTGCTGCCTTATTAATGATTTTGTTGTGGATTGGACTTTTAATATTTAAGGGCGATGGTACAGGTAATGTTATATTCACCTTTAAGCTTATATATATTTATGTGGCGGTTGATCTTTTAATAAGCATTTACACTTGGTATAAGCTAAATCCTTTCTTTAAGGCAATTTTGAATGAATATGGTGATATTATAACCTATAAAAAGCCTTGTAATGATTTAACTAAATTTCAAAGAGTTCTATATGGCTGTTATAAACCAGCATTTAATGTTTTATTATTAATTTGGCAAGGAATGTTTTGCTATTTTTCATTAAGCTTATTTATTAGCTTTGTTATTTCAACAATATGAAAAAATTAGTATTATTTATTAGTGCTTTTTTAGCAATTTTAATGGGATTAGGATTTCTTATATTTTTACTTATTAGGAAGCATTTTTATGTTTTTGCAATTACAGCAGGTATTACTTTGATAATTGTTCTTGTGTGTTTTATAATGTTTATAAAAATGCTTTTTAAACAAAAAATAAGATATAATGAGAAGTGATAGTATGAATGATTTCGTTTATAAAACCTATTTGCAAATTCTAAAGGAAGAGCTTGTACCAGCAATGGGCTGCACAGAGCCTATTAGCATTGCTTATGCTGCAAGTAAGGTTTGTGATGTGCTTGGCGGTATTCCTGAAAAAACGCGAATAGAGGTTTGCGGAAATATTATTAAAAATGTTAAAAGTGTAGTTGTACCAAATACAGGAGGATTAAGAGGAATTAAGGCTGCTGTTGCAGCTGGCTATGTTTCTAAAAGACCAGATTTATCATTAGAGGTTCTTTCGGTTTTAAAGTATCCTGATATTGCTGAAATAAAAAAATGTATGACTGATACGGAAATTACAATTATTCCCTCTAAAAAACCTTATAAATTTTATATAGAAATTGATGGATATCGAAATGATAGCTATGTAAAAGTCATAATAATTGATTATCATACAAATATTGTTTTGGTAGAAAGAAATCAAGAAATTTTATTTAAAAGTGGTTATGATGTAGAAGAAGAAAATGCTTATGCTACAGATAGAAGAGCTTTAACTATTGATAAAATATTTTGGTTTGCTAATAATGTTAAAATAGCTGATGTTGAAGAAATTATTGATAGACAAATTGAATATAATTCAAAGATTGCCAAGATTGGACTTGAAGGAAAATATAGTTCAGCTGTTGGTAAAACCTTGATAGATTTATATGGTAATGACGTGAAGATTAGAGCCAAAGCTTATCCAGCTGCCGGTAGTGATGCAAGAATGGGTGGCTGCGATTTGCCTGTAGTAATTGTATCTGGTAGTGGAAACCAGGGAATGACAACATCTCTTCCTGTAATTGAATATGCAAAAGAGCTTGGTGTTTCCCATGAAAAACTAATAAGGGCATTGGTTTTGGCAAATTTAGTAACTATCGATGAAAAGAAGGAAATAGGTAGACTTAGTGCTTTTTGTGGTGCTGTAAGTGCTGCTTGTGGAGCAGCTGCTGGAATATGCTATCTATTTGATGGAAGCTATGAGGAAATTTGTAGTACAATAAAGAATAGCTTGGGAATTACTTCAGGAATGGTATGTGATGGTGCAAAGGCGTCATGTGCTGCTAAAATTAGTGCGGCAGTGGATGCTGGATTACTAGGATTTTATTTGACAAAAAACAATCATAATTTTAAAGCAGGCGATGGAATACTTGCCAGTGATGTTGATGATACTATTAATAATGTTGGTACTATTGCAAGAGAAGGAATGCAAACTACCGATGAAAAAATATTAAAAATAATGGTTGAGGACTAAAGGAGTAAATGATATATGAGCGATTGTAATCATAATTGTAGTGCTTGTGGTAAAACATGTAGTGATAGAAAGTCTATGCTTGCCACTAATAATAAATTCAGTAATATAAAAAAAATTATAGCTGTTACAAGCGGTAAGGGTGGTGTTGGTAAATCAATGATTACATCATTACTTGCTGTTAGTATGATGAAAAAAGGCTATAAGATTGGTATTTTAGATGCAGATATTACAGGACCATCAATTCCTTATTCCTTTGGAATCCATGAGCAAATATATGGAACAGAGGATGGAATGATTCCATCAGAAACAAAAAATGGTATAAAGGTTGTTTCAATAAATTTATTATTAGATAATCCTAATGATCCTGTTGCTTGGAGAGGACCTATTTTAGCAAATGCTGTTAAACAATTTTATACTGATGTATCTTGGGGAGATATTGATTTTTTATTTGTTGATATGCCACCTGGAACAGGAGATGTTGCTTTAACTGTTTTTCAATCTCTACCAGTTGATGAAACTATTATTGTTTCATCACCGCAAGATATGGTGAAGATGATTGTTGGTAAAGCTGTTAAAATGTGTAAAATGATGAATGTCAATTTACTAGGACTAGTTGAAAATATGGCATATATTGTTTGTCCATGCTGCAATAATCCAATTTATCCATTTGGACCATCAAAAATCAATGAGGTTGCAGAATCATTTAATATGCGTCCGCTAGCGAGCCTTGCTATTAATCCTACTCTTGCTTCATATGTTGATGCTGGCAAGATTGAAGACTCAGATGTTAAAGAGTTTGATAATATAGCAGCAATACTTGAAAAATTATTATAATTTCATATTTTTAATTTCGGCAACAATATTATCTATGTTGTCGATTTTATTTTTTAATAATAATATTAAAGAATCATAATTGTTTTGGGTATTTACATCGTTATCATCGAGATTTTGGTTTTGAGCACCGATAGTAAGTGCTGTTTGGCCTAGCATTTCAAAAAAATTTCCTAGTGATTGTTGCTCATTATAATTTAAACCATCGCAAATTAAAAAGCCAATTAAAGAGGCAAATAAGGTGAATTCATAAGCATTTAATTTTAAAAGTGCCATTTCAATTTCTTTAAAAACATTGTTATTACTCATCATTTAAATATATGAAACCAAAATAATTATTATGAAACGATTTCATTAAATTGTTAATGCTTTCATTATTGCATAAATATGTTCATAGATATATAACATTATTGTAGGAGATGATATGTATGACAAAGGAAATTAAAATAGCAAATACACTTGGTTTACATGCAAGATTATGCAGCCAAATAGCAAGAGAGGCTGGTAAGTTTGAAAGTGACGTTTATTTAATAACTAAGAATAATAAAATTGATGCAAAATCAGTTTTAGGCTTATTATCATTATGCTTACCATCTGGCTCAAATGTTGTTTTGGAGGCATCAGGAAGCGACGCTACAAAAGCAATTGATGATATTGCAAGTATTATTGAATAGTTGCTTCTTATCATAGAATTATATTAGCTGAGAGAATTGCTCTCAGTTTTTTTTGTTTATTAAAGCTGAAAATAAATTCTTTAGCTTTTTCTTTTTAGTAAATTATGATTTTCACAAGTATTATTATAAGTGAAAGGAATAAAAAATGAAAAAAGTATTTTATATATATTTAGTAATTGTTAGTGTTTTTTTTGTGATGCTATTATTTATAAATAATAAAAAAAGAAGTGAGAATTATAAGTTAGAAGGTTTTTATTATGAAAATAATGAATATCTAGTTGATGATAAAATGAAAATCGATTTATTTTTCAACAAAGAAAATGTTTCGTTTAAGGAAATAGAAAAAAATGAATATTTTTTAGTAGGTGATAATAATGTAAAAAAAATTGTTTGTTCAAGTGTTAAAATTAAGAATACGTTAGTAGTATTTGGGACACTTTTTTACCATTTTTGTTTTGAATTTTATATAGAAGATGAAATAAATCAAAAATGTAATCTTCAAATAAAGAATGACTTGGAGGAACTTGAAATTTGTTTATCATCAATTGAAACAATTAAAAATAAAGTAATATATGAAATTAACGATTTTTATTATGTTGATGAAAAACTATTGTTTAAAGGAGTTGAAATAGAAAAGATAAAATATTTAGATGAAATTTATGAAGTTAAAAAGGTTAACCAATATTATGAAATAGAAAATATTAAGCTAGATATTAAAAACTTCTTTTTTGATGCTAATGGAAATTATATTATCTTATTATTTTCTTTAAATAATAATTTAGATTTTAAAAAAATAGAAAGGATAGTTGTTAAATGAAACTTATATATATGTTTTTTATTTTTATTAATTTTTTTATGTTGACTCCAAATATTAAAAAGAATGCTAATGAAAGGGATTATAATCAATTTCAAAGTGTTAATCTTGCTAAAGGTAAACTAATAAAGAATTGGACCGATAAGGAAAAAAATCAATATTCACCTGCAATTAGTAAAAGAAAGTTTTGGGGATGGAATGTTCTTATTGTAAATAAAGAGGTTGAAGCTACCTTTGAAAGTGAAATATTGTTTTCGTTTTATAATCCGGGACCAACAGAAATGGAATATAGTAAAACAATTACTTATGATAAATCTGTCAAGACGTCAATTAGTTCAACGGGAAATATTTCTTATAAGGGAACAGGCACATTTAAAAAATTTAAGCATAATTTAGATGCTTCAATTAATTTATCATATACAAAAACTGAAAATAAGGAAGAAAAGCAAACTGATACAATTAAAATAAAGATTGATCCTGGCTATAAGGCAATTATTTATATGACAGGTACGGCAAGAGTTACTAATGGTCGAGCCCAGCGTTATGTTTTTTGGTGTAGACAAAATACAGGATGTTTTGAATATTTCACAATTACAAGTCTTTATCCTCGTGTAAAAAAGGTTAAAATATGATTATTGCTAAATTAGATAATGTTACAAAATATTTTAAGGATTTTAAAGTGTTAGATAATCTAAATTTGCTTTTTGAAGATGGAAAAATTTATTTATTAATTGGTGAGAACGGCAGTGGAAAATCAACAATAATTAAATTATTTGCTAAAATATATATGTTACAAAAAAATGATAAGGGGAAAATTATTTTAAATACAAATAAAATAGGGTATCTTCCAGATAAATTTATTTTGCCGAAATATATTAATGCCCTAGATTTTGTAAGGCTATATACCAAAAACTATAATATGCAAAAGGCGTTAAGTGATTATTTTGTACCTAATAAGCTTATAGGAAGTATGTCTAAGGGAATGCAGCAAAAGGTTGGAATAATTTCGATAATGTATTCTGATTATGATTTGTATTTATTTGATGAGCCTCTTGATGGTCTTGATTTAGAAAGTAAAGAGATTTTTAGGAATAAAATCAAAGAATATATTAATAATGGTAAAACTATAATAATTGCTACACATAATGCAAGCTTTTATGAAGAACTTAAACCTATTATCTATAGTATTCATTTAGGAAGTAGTATTAATGAAGAGGTGATTAAGCTTTATTTAGTTAATGAATTGAATAAAATAAGTATTATTTCAATATCATTAGCTATTATTATGTGTGGAATTGTTTTTTATTTAAATATAGATAAGCCTATTAACAATTTTGAGTATTTAGAAAATTATAAAATGTATTTATTGGAATATAAAACTAACATCTCATTTTATATAACCATTATTAATATAGCTTTAATTAGTTTTTTAATTGCAAATGATTTTATAGCTACAGAAAAATATGATATTTTATTTATTGCAAGCGAAAATAAAGGGAAAATATATATATCTAAGCTTTGTAGTCATTTATTATTTTTATGTTTAATTATTATAGTTGAATTTTTATTTTATGAAATATATCCATTAATTATATATAAGGATTATAAGCTTTCAATAAGTGATTTTATGCTTTTCTTAGCTTATTTATTAAATACAATTTATTTGCTATGCTTAGGAGAAATTTTTATTAATTTATTTAAAAGCTTTTTTTCGGCATTTTTATTCTTCATAATTAGCTTTGGCTTGAAAATGCTAACAAATATATCTAAAAAAAGTAGTCAAATAATTAGTTTGTTTTACCCAGCTATTTATATAGAAAAGAAGAATTATTTTTATTATGGCTACATATATGTTATTATAGAAATAGTAATATTATTTGTTTTAGGATTAATTATTTATCAAAAAAAGAAAAATTAACAAATATTTAATATATGTAAAAAAACATATTGACATTAAGAATGAAATAGTGTAAAATAACTATGTTGTAAATGAATAAGTGGAAGAAGAACATCCGTTCTCGCCTGATTGAGAATATTGATAGGCAGAAAGCACAATAATTGATTATTGTTATTTTAAGGATGTTTTTGACATCCTTTTTGTTTGTTTAAAACGTGTTGGAGGTGTAGGAATTATTAATAAGCAAGTAAAAAAGCCAATTGAGGATATCGTTAATGAGGCTATAAGAGTAAAAGAAATGCTAGTAATTACTGATACTGGCGAGAAGCTTGGGGTACTATCTAGAAATGCTGCCCTTAATGCTGCATATGATAGAAACATGGATCTAGTTTTAGTTTCACCTGATTCAAATCCAGCTGTTGCAAAGATGATGGATTATTCTCGCTATCGTTTTGAACAGCAAAAGAAACTAAAAGAAATGAAAAAGAATCAAAAGGTAGTAGTTGTTCAAGAAATTCAACTTAGCCCAACGATTGAAAAGCATGACTTTGATACAAAAGTACGCAAGGCTCAAACTATTTTAACCAAAGGAAATAAGGTTAAAATCTCTTTAAGACTTTATGGACGTATGATGACACGTCAAGATCTTTGTAAAGAGGTTGTAGAGCGCTTTGTAGAAGCTTTGAAGGATGATTCAGTTTGTGAATCACCAGTAAAGCTTGATGGAAAAATATTATTTGCGATAGTCGCACCAAAATCAGAAAAATAATTTAAGGAGTGAATTAAAATGCCAAAGGCTAAAACACATAGTGGATTAAAAAAGAGAGTAAAAGTTACAGCAACTGGTAAAATTACTCGTGGACATTCTTATACAGGACATTTAAAGACTAATAAGAGCCACAAACAAAATAAAAATTTAAGTAAAACAACAACTGTAGATGCAACTGATGTTAAACGTATTAAATCATTAGTTAGCAATTTAATGTAATTTAGGAGGTAAAGAAATATGCCAAGAGTTAAAGGTGGATATGTAACACGTAGAAGACGTAAGGCCGTTTTGAAATTAGCAAAGGGCTATTATGGTTCAAAACATACATTATATAGAACAGCTCATGAGCAAGTAATGCGTTCACTTGCATTTGCTTATCGTGATAGAAAGGCTAAGAAACGTGATTTCCGTAAATTATGGATTTCTCGTATTAATGCTGCTTGTAAGTTAAATGGAATGAAATATTCTCAATTTATTAATGGTCTAGCAATTGCTGGTATCGAAGTTAACCGTAAGATGCTTTCTGAGATGGCTATTAATGATGCAGCAACATTCACAAAATTATGTGAGGCTAGTAAGAATGCTTTAGCTAATAAAAAGGAAACAGTTAAGGAAGAAGTAATCTTCGTTAAACCTGCTCCTAAGGCTGAGCGTGCTGCAAAGGCTCAAGCAGAGATTGCTAAGAATACTCAAAAGGTAGAAGAGGCACCAGTTGAGACTTCTGCTCAAGAAGAAAAAGTTGTAGAGGAAACTAAGAGCGTTGATTTAGAATCATTAACTGTTGCTGAATTAAAGGCAATGGCTAAGGAAAAGGGCGTTAAGGGTATTTCTACAATGAAGAAAGCTGATTTAATCGCTGCTTTACAATAATAATTGAAAAAAAGCACTTTTGTGCTTTTCTTTTTTTCTTAAATGGTTTATAATGATTTGAGAGGTATATTTAGATGAAAAATAATGACAAAAAACTTCCAAAACAAATTAGAATTTTAAAGATATATGATACAATCGCATGTATTGCTATAATTGCTTTATTTTTAAGTAATATGATAATGAGTTGGAATTTACCAGATGGTAAAGAATTGCCATATTTTAATAGACATTTTTTAACGCCTATTGGATTAACCTTGATGGGTAGTGTAGCATTTACATTACCATATATTAATCAATCCTCAAATGGAGATCCTCATGGTGATAAGGTTATGAAGATTGTAGGAATATTATTTGTTTTAGTAGCTATTATTACATTAATTATTTCTTTCTCATAATAAGCTAATATTGACAAAATGATAGGGTTATGGTAATATAATATTAACTAGGAAGAAGCCGTGGAACCCAAACTATAATTTATGGGATTTGAGAGGAAATTATGTGTGAATGCCTATTTTAAATAGGAATCCTAATTAGTTACTAAGAGAGAATCCTACCTTTGAAGACTTATGTTCTTCACTGGGCTTCCTAGTGGCTTATAAAGGTTTGTCGTGAGATAAACCTTTTTTTGTTGTTTTAATTTTGAAGAAGTAAAATTTTATTCATTGTTTTATAAAATTATGCAAATTATTTGCAATTATTATTAAAGTATGATAAAATTCCCTTATAATAAATAAAGGAAGGTTAAAATTATGGATGAAACTTTAGAATTTTTAAAAGAAATTACCGATATTAATGGTGTACCTGGTCATGAGGGTAAAGTAAAAAAATATATGGTAGAAAAGATGAGCAAATATACTGATGAAATTTGCTATGATGGTCAAGGTGGAGTCGTTGGCTTTGTAAAGGGTGACCCTAATGGACCAGTTATTATGTGCGATGGACATATGGATGAGGTTGGCTT
>CALCWU010000039.1 GCA_937905855.1 uncultured Mollicutes bacterium | reverse complement strand
ATGATTCATCAAACACTGCTGTAATTGCAAATGATGGTACTGTTACAAGAGGAAATGCTGATACAAAGGTATTCGTAGTTGTAACTCTTACAAAGGATAATGCTGGTAGTGAATTTACTAAGAAGTTTATAGTTAAGGCTTCTGATGGTAGCAATTTACCAATAATTAGAATTACTGCTAGTAAGACAGTAATTTATAAGGATGAGAGTATTGCCTTAGATGTTTCTGTTGTAAATAGTAAAGAAACAGCATATACTTGGTCATTTAGTACACCTGGTATTCTTGCTATATCTGATACAAACGTTGTTACAGTTGTTGGTATTGATAAGGTTAAGGTTGATACTGCTGTTACTCTAACTGCTACATTAACTAGTAATTCATTAGTAAAACAATCTATTACTTTTACAGTTAAGGCTCCAATCGATCAGGGTAGCGTTGGTGATTTAACAAGTGAAATGATTACTGAAATTGCAAATGACAGTATTACAATTAAGGGCTCTGTGACTGATACTTATACTGATTATAAGCAAAGCTATAATAGTAGAATTCAATCTTATGATATGACTGTTAAGATGGAAAATGGTAAGTGGTCTGGCGCTTGGAATGCTGCTGATTCTGATAATGTATTAACTGATATTTATGTTAAAGGTGATGAGCAAGTTACAGATGCAAATAAGGTTACAGGACATGCTCTAAAGAAATTATATGTTAATAAGAACAATGAGGTTTCTTCAGAAATTGTTAAAAACTATGTATCTATTCCAACTATTTGGGAATCACAACATTTATGGAATCATTTAGGAAATTTAAGTGTTAAGTCTTTCAAGTTTGATGATCAAGCTGGTGCTTATCGTTATGATGTAAATGTTAACGATGAAGATTCATTATATTTAATGACTTATCTTTCAATATCTTTAACACCTATGTTAAATGATACATTTGAGAAAGTTTGGTTATATATTGAAGACGGTCATATTACAAAGCTTATTGCTCAAACTGAGGTTTTATTATATGGTGGAACAACAGATGATGCTGGTAATGTAAAGGATCCTGATGCATCTTCATATACTTCAATTGAAGTAGTATTCTCTAATATTGGTACAACTACAGTTGAAAGTCCTGCTCAATATGAAGCACCTGAAAATGTTGAGTTATTGAATAAGGCTTTAACAACTCTAAAGAATACTAGAAATTATACATTTAGAGCTGTAGATACAACTACTTATGCTCCATCTGGAGATTCAAGTGATTATGAAACATCTTCATTATCTAATAATTCAAAGGTTGTAAAGAGTAAGGTTGCTAATAATACATCAGCAACTGGTACTGTTGGAACATATGGTCTTGTAACTAACGATGCTACTTTATTTGCTAAGACAATTAAGTATAGCTATTCTATGGATGGTAAGGATTATCGTACTGAGTATAGTGGCTATAAGAAGATCGATGATAATTCATTTGATTATTTTGAGTATGTTGTAGATTCAACTACAAAGGTTGGAACTCTTGCTGGTAAGAAGAAATATACTGGAGATATATTTGATATAATGCCTAAATTTGATTTTAGTGCTAATATTTTCAAGTTTGCTTCTTCAACAAGCTCAAATGGAAAGACATTATATACATTCGAATTAAGAGAATCATCAATTATGCGTGATATAGCTATGGAAATTTCTTGCTATTCATATGCTGTAAATGCTGAGGCTACATCTGGCCAAAAGTTTACATTAGTTGTTGATAGCGATGGTAATTTAATTTCTTCTACATATCCATATTCATTAGTTGATGGAACATATATGGGTTATGTTAAAACTACTTATAGTGATATTAATACAACTGTTATTCCAGAGGATACATTTGATAATTATCAACCAAGAGTTTTAAAGACTAGCTGGAATGAATATACTGTTAAATATTATACTGCAAATGGTACTACAGATTCTCATGAGGAATCAGCTGAAATCGTATTTGATGCAACATATGGCGAAGATGCTAAGCTTATTCCAACACCAAGCTTATTCTTTAATATCGTAGGTGATAATTTCCATGGACCATTCTATGATGATATTACAGTAGGCTATGATTCTAATGGTAATCCAATTAATCATGGTAAGGTAAGTATTACTGTTACTACAGATCTTGGCGATGAAAATAGTCAAATGAGTGATGCTAATTTTGAGGCATTAATGGCTGAATTCAGGGTGAAACTTGAGGAAGTTGGTTATTCATTTAATGAGGGCTATTCTTCAACAGAAAGAAGCACAACAACTCGTTATGTTTATACAATTGAAAACGAAAATCATGACGGTGGAATTGAAATTGTTATTGAAAACAATGGAACAAAATATTTATGGATTTACTTCTATATTTTAGGTGATTATGTTCCAAAAAGTGCTCAATAATTAAAAACAAAGGAGAAGAATGATTATGAAAAAAAAGCTTATTATTGGCGCTACAATTGTAATGTCATTAATTCTTTGTGGTTGTGGTAATAATGATAATCATTCTACAATTCCTTCTGTATCATCAAGTAATTTAATAGAAAGTGAGGCTTCATCTTTGAAGCCTTCTTCTACAATTATAAGAGGAATTTCTGTTAAAAAAACTGTTGATTCCTTAACAATAAGTGACGAAGAGGTTTTAAAATTTGATTTTAAACAATATTTTTCAATTATTGAGGATGATAAAGAGGTAGTTGTAATTGATGATTATATAAAAAAGGGAAATTTAAGCACTGATGCTGGTAGTTATAATGTTAGCTGCTTATATAAGGACCATATTGCTACAATAAAAGTTGTTGTAACTAAAACTGTATATAAGCTTAATCTTGTTAGTGATTATATAGAAATAAAAGATAGCGAAGTAGCAAATTATGATTTTAAATCTTTATTTAAGGCTACAAAAAATAATAAAGAAGAAGCTATTACTGATGATATGATTACCTCTAATGTTTTAGCATCAGAAGGTGAATATACATATAGTGTCACATATCATAATATAACTAAATCTATTAGAGTTAAGGTTTTACCTCTTCATAGTGTTGTTATTTATAAATCCTATAGTGAATTGTATTTAACAATTGAAGAAGCTAATAAATTTGATTTTACAACTCTATTTATGTTATATTCTGATGATACGCCTATAAAAATTACTGATGAAATGCTAAGCTTTAGTTCTAAGGAATTTACAAGCGGTAGCAATATAACTATTACTTTAAGCTATTCTCAAGAATATGCTAGTAGTTCTTGTGATTTTGTTTGTCATATTGTCGATGCAAATGATATTAATGTTGCTACTAAGAATATAAGTGTATATCCTAATAGCCAAGCAATTGATTACACAGAATTATTTGAGGTTAGAAAAAATGGTGAATTAGTCAATATTGACCAATCAATGATTAGTGGAAGTGTTGATTTTAGTCAAGTTGGTGATTATGAAATAACCTTAAATTATAATGGAAACGAATATGTAGCAATTGTTAGTGTTAAACACGGAGTAGAAATAAGTTATAAAACTTCCAATATAATTAATATTGTAAAAGGAACAAATCAAGATAGATATGATTTTACAGCTGATTTTAAGGTTTATATTAATGGAATTGAATTTCCTAATATTAGCTTAAGCTATATTGATTTAACGTCTGTTGATTTTAATACCATTGGTAGCTATAAGGCTATGATTAGAATTCCTTATAATATTAAATCATTAGGCATGGATAATGTTGATTTTGATTATTTTGAATATGAAATAACCTACAATGTTGTCGACGTTGATTATAATCTTGAAATTAAAAATGATCTTTTAAATATTACTGATGAAACTAACTTATTAAATAATATATCTTTGACTATGAGAAATCGTAGGGTTACTCTTGTAGATAGTCCTAATAAGGCTGATTATATTTTGACAGTTTATGCTAAAGTAATCACTGATATTGATTATACGAAATTTGAAAATCAACGTATTTATGTAGATGTTTATGTATTTGGTGTAGATAAAGATCCAATTAGAGTTGATTTTTACGTTAAGGTTGATTTTAATGTAAATATAACAGCAAGCGCAGCATCGATTTTTACAGGTGATAGTCTAAATCCACTTAGTTTATTTAAAATCACAAAAAATGGTGTAAATGTTGATGTGACAAAGGATATGATTACTGGTAGAGTTGACTATTTTAAGAGTGGAACGTATGAGTTATATTGTAATTATTATGGTTCTACTGCTACAGCAATTGTTTCAGTTTTAGACCAAAATTTAAAGGGTAGCTACGCTACTAGACTTACAACGATTCCTGTTGTTGAAGAAGATGATAGCTCATCTGATAGTGATTACGGCTATACAGATGGTATAGAGGAATATGCAGCTGCTACTAATGCAGTTCCTTCAAGATTACCTAATTTAAATATAACTGATGATGGTAAATTCATCTATAATAATAAGGAAATAACAATTCTTGAAGGTCTTGGTAATGATAGCTATAGAGTAAATTATAATAACAATGAATATAATTTGTATTATCTTAATGGTATTATAATTTTAGACCCAGATAATAGTCTAAAGCTTACATTTAGCGATAATAAGCGTCCGCTTATGTTCGTTAATGAAAATATGTATGAGATAGTTGATTATCTAACACTTAATTATTCGTCTACCTATTATGTATTAAATACAAGCTATACAACATATTCTATTGATACCTTTAAGATTAAAAATAAACAAACTAATGAAGAATTTTGGTATGGCCTTTATGTTAGACTTGCTAATAAAACAAGTAGTGATACTTATTATGATGTTAAATGGGATTATGTAACATTTAATGATAACTTTAAAACAAGTGATTTAACAGGAAATATGTATTTTCAAAATACGGAATATAAGATGACCTATAAAGCGGCTCATCAAATGATTGTTGATAGAAATAGTTCAAATGTTAATCCTTATTATGGTAAAACCTTAACAGGTACAT